>JAZKIE010000239.1:0-5270 GCA_040385025.1 Pseudomonadota bacterium
CCAGCGCCAGCAGCACAGCCGCCAGGCCCAGCGCCGCGCCGGGCGGCACCGCGCCGCTGGCCAGCGGTCGCAGGCGCTTGACCGGGTGGCGGGCATCGGCGGCACGGTCGTGCCAGTCGTTGAGGATGTAGACCAGGCTGGAAAAACAGCAGAAGGCCGCAAAGGCGTTGAGCACCGTCAGCGCCATCGGGCCCTTGCTCCAGGCCTCGCTGAACATCAGCCCGGCAAACACAAAGGTGTTCTTGAGCCATTGGTGGGGGCGCATCAGGGCGACGAGGCTGAGCAACAGGCGCATGGGCAATGGGCAGGACGGGTGAATGCCGGCGCATGGGGCACGGCCGGTCGGCTTCAAGCATAACTGACATGGCCCGCTGCGGCGGCGCAGCAAGCGGATCACGCCAAAGACAGGCCTTCATTGCCTGGATGACACTTCCTCTGTGATAAGGAAAGGCCTCCAGCCCATACTGCACCTGCGTCAGCAGCTATTAAAACAATAGCGTTTTTGGCGCCGCCAGGCGCACCTGAAAATCGTTCAGGTGCGCACGCGCCCGTCGCCGGTCAGCATGGACAGCTCGACAAAACTCGAAGCCACATGGTCGGTCGGGGAAAAGCTGACTGCAAAGCCGCCAAGCGACTGGCTGCCCAGGCCTTCCAGGCCGGTGATCAGCGACTCGCGCGTCGGCTTGGCACCGGCGCGCTTGAGGCCGTCAACCAACAGCCGGGCGGCGATAAAACCCTCCATGCTGGAGAAGTTGGCCTGGGCGTCCTTGCCGGCAGCCTTGACCGCATCGACAAATTCGCGCGCGATGGGCCGGGCGGCGTTGTAAGGCGAGGGCATCACTTGCGACACCACCACACCGGCGCCGTCCTTGCCGAGTTCGTCGGCCAGCGCCTGCGTGCCGACAAAGGACACGTTGTAGAAGGTGCCGCCATAACCGGCCTTGCGGGCCTCGCGGATAAAGGCCGCGCAGGCTTTGTACGCACCAATTTGTACAACCGCGTCGGGACCGGCAGCGACCAGGGTTTTGACTGCCGCAGCCACGTCCACCGAGTTGCGCTCCACGGTGGCCTGTGCCACCGTCTTGAGGTTCTGGGCGCCGAGGGCCAGCGTCACACCGTCGAGGCCGGCCTTGCCGTAGGCGTCGTTCTGGTAGAACACCGCGATTTTTTTCAGCCCCAGGCTGGTGAGCTGTTTGACGATCAGCCCGGTCTCGTCGTTGTACGACGCGCGGACGTGGAAAGCGTATTTGTTGAAGGGCTCTCGCAGCGCCATGGCGCCGGTGAACGGCGCAATGAACGGCGCCTTGTCCTTGGTGGCCAGCGGCAGGGCCGCCACACTGGTCGGGGTGCCGATGTAACCGAACAAGGCAAACACATCGTCGGCCAGCAGCTTGCGGGTGTTTTCAGCGCAGCGGTCGGGCTCGTAACCGTCGTCGAGGTTGCGGATCTCGATCAGCCGTTTGCCGACACCGCCCTGGGCGTTGACCTGGTCAAAGTAGACCTTGGCGCCCTGGTAAAACTGGATGCCAAGCTGCGCGGCCGGGCCGGTAAAGGGCGCCGACTGGCCCAGGATGATCCTGGACTCAGACTGGGCTTTGGCGATATTGAAACCGGCCAGCAGGGCTGCACCGGCGGTGAAGGAGAATTTTCGGCGATTGATAAGCATGCCAACATTGTCGCAACACAGCTCGCGCGGCGGCTGACGGCTGCGCAGCAAGCTGTCGCTCCTGCGACTGATATAATGCTTTAGTTCCAGTAATTAGGCAATCAAAGGGTAAACCCTTGTATTCAGGTCAGATTTTTGTCAGCCTTGTGTCGCGGCGGCCCAACTATTCCCGGACCCGGCCCTGCGAGTCGATCAGGCTCAGCTCGACCAGACGGGAGGCCACGCGGTCTTCGGTGAAATGCACGCGAAAGCCGCCGACGCTGACTTCGTCCAGTCCCTCAATGGCTTTTTTAAGTTTGACACGTGTCGGGTCTTTGGAGGCGCGCCGCAGGGCTTCGGTGAAGACGCGGGCGGCAATATAACCTTCCAACAGGTAGACATTGGGTTTGCCCAGCTTGGCCGCCGTCAGGTCGGCCTGCAGATCGCGCACCACCGCCATTTTGGGGTTGTCGCTCTTGGGCACCACACGCACCACCACCACGCCGGCGCCGGCCGGGCCAAGCTCCTCGGCCAGCAGGCTTTCGCCGGTGTTGGAAAAACCGTAGATGGGGCCGCGAAAACCCTTGGCACGCAGGTCACGCACCACACCGGCGGCGCCCGAGGCATCGCTGATCACCAGGACGGACTCCGGCCTGGCCGCCAGGGCCTTGTCCACGCTGTTGGCCACGCTGCCACTGCCAATCGGGGACTTGATCAGCAGGTTGGCGCCCAGGCTGGTCATGGTGCGCTCGGCCGAGTCCAGCGCGGAGAGCGACTCGCCGTCGGTGGCGTGCAGGATGGCCAGCTTGCGCGCGCCCAGCGTCTGGGCATGTTTGGTGATGGCCGCAGCCTCTTCCGAGTAACCGGGGCGCAGCGAGAAGATATTGGTGTACAGCCCACCGCGAAACTCGTCGGCTGCAGACATGGGGGCAAACAACAACACGTCGCCGTCCTTGATCAGCGGGTAAGCCGAGGTCACCTGCGGCGAGCCCACATAACCAAACAGCGCCAGCACACCCTGGTCCAGCAGCGCCTTGGTGTTGGCGGCCGTGATGGCGGGGTTGCCCCGGTCGTCCATCGTGACCAGCTCAATCTTGCGGCCGTTGATGCCACCGGCGGCATTGACACGGTCGAAATAAAGCTTGCTGCCCTGTTGGAAGGGTCCCGCCAGCGCGGAGCCCGGCCCGGTCAGCGCCAGCGACTGGCCGATCACAATGGCCGTCTTGCTGACGCCTTCCTGGCTGCGCACCGCAGAGCTTGCCAGCAACACAGCCGCAACCAGAAGGGTCTGCCCCAGACTCTGAAATGTTCTCATAATGGTCTCCGGTTTTGTTCTACGGGGGCGGATGCCTCCTGTAAAAACTATAGTTCTAATCAAAATGAATACCATCGGCATCTCCCCTAGCGTCAGTTTGGTGAAAGCTTCGGGCACCGTGCGCGGCGCCTGTCCGCACGACTGCCCGGACACCTGCGCGCTGCTGACCACCGTGGAAAACGGTGTGGCGATCAAGGTCCAGGGCAACCCGGACCATCCGCAGACCGGCGGCGTGCTCTGTACCAAGGTCTCGCGCTACACCGAGCGCAGTTACCACCCCGAACGCATCCTGCAGCCGCTCAAACGCGTGGGCCCCAAAGGCTCGGGGCGCTTCGAGCCCGTCAGTTGGGACAATGCACTCGACGACATCGCGGCGCGCCTGAAAACCATCGCTGCGCGCGACCCCGAGGCCATCGCGCCCTACAGTTATGCCGGCACCATGGGCCTGGTGCAGGCTGAAGGCATGGCCGCACGTTTTTTCAACAAACTCGGCGCCTCGCTGCTGGAGCGCACCATCTGTTCGGCGGCCGGCGGCGAAGCCTTGGTGCAGACCCTGGGCGGCAAGGTCGGCATGAAGGTGGAGTTTTTCGCCGAAGCCCAACTCATCATCATCTGGGGCAGCAACTCGATCACCAGCAACCTGCACTTCTGGCGCCATGTGCAGGAGGCCAAACGCCATGGCGCGCGCATCGTCTGCATCGATCCGCGCAAAACCGAAACCGCCGACAAATGCCATGAACACATTGCGCTGCGGCCTGGCACCGACGCCGCGCTGGCCTTGGGCCTGATGCACGAGTTGATCGTCCATGACTGGCTGGACCACGACTACATTGCACAACACACCCTCGGCTGGGACGCGCTCAAAGCTCGTGCGCTGCTCTGGCCGCCGGCGCGCGCTGCCGAAGTCTGCGGCGTACCGGTGGCGCAGATCATTGGCCTGGCACGCGACTACGGCACGACGAAACCGGCGGCGATCCGCCTGAACTACGGCATGCAGCGCGTGCGCGGCGGTGGCAATGCCTCGCGCGCGATTGCCTGCCTGCCGGCGCTGACCGGCGCCTGGCGGCAACGTGCCGGCGGTTTGCTGCTGTCGAGCTCGGGCATGTTTCCGATCAACAAGGCCGCACTGCAGCGCCCCGACCTGCTGGCTGGCCGCTGGCCGCGCACCCTCAACATGAGCACCATCGGCAACGACCTGCTCAGGGACAGTTCAGCCGCCTTCGGCCCGAAAATCGAGGCGCTGATCGTCTACAACAGCAACCCGGTGGCGGTGGCGCCCGAGTCCGGCAAGGTGGTGCAGGGTTTTGCGCGCGAGGATTTGTTCACCGTGGTGCTCGAACACTTCCAGACCGACACCGCCGACTACGCCGACTTCATCCTGCCGGCCACCACCCAGCTCGAACACTGGGACATCCACGCCGCCTACGGCCACACCGACGTGTTGCTGAACCGGCCGGCCATCAAGCCGGTGGGCGAGGCGCGGCCCAACAGCGCCATCTTCCGCGCGCTGGCTGAGCGAATGGGTTTCACCGAGCCCTGCTTTGCCGAGGACGACGAAACCCTGTGCCGCGCCGCCTTCAGCCACGCCGATGGCGACAAGGTGGATTTTCAGCAGTTGCTGGACAAGGGTTTCGCCACCTTGACTATCCCCGATGCCCCTTTTGCCGATGGCGCTTTTCCCACACCCTCGGGCAAGTGCGAATTTTTCAGCGCGCGGCTGGCGGCGCAGGGGCTGGACGGTCTGCCCGACCACCTGGACAACCACGAGACGGCGGGCAGCTCGGACGAGTTTCCGCTGGCCATGATTTCACCACCCGCGCGCAACTTTCTGAACTCCAGTTTTGTCAACGTCAAAAGCCTGCGCGACATCGAGGGCGAGCCGCTGCTGGAAATCCATGCCGACGACGCCGCTGCGCGCGGCATCGCTGACGGCGCCATCGTCCGGGTCTTCAACCAGCGCGGCAGCTACCGGGTCAAGGCCGAGGTCTCCAAGCGTGCCCGGCCCGGCGTGGTCAACGGCCTGGGCGTCTGGTGGCGCAAGCTCGGGCTGGACGGCACCAACGTGAACCAGCTCACCAGCCAACATCTGACCGACCTCGGGCATGGCCCGGTGTTTTACGACTGCCTGGTTGAGGTGCAACTTGACAGGGCTGTCGCGCTCTAAGCTTCTGTGCGCTTCAAAAAACCCGCCCTCGCCATCCTCGCCTTTGCCGTGCTGGGTGTGTCAGGCTGCAGCACCATGGCTTATTACTGGCAGTCGGTCAGCGGCCACCTGGAACTGATGAACGCGGCACGGCCGCTGCCCGAGTG
>JAZKIE010000240.1:0-1919 GCA_040385025.1 Pseudomonadota bacterium
CGCGCGACGATCAGCACATTCACGCCTTCGCGCACCAGCGCCTGGGCGCAGCCCAGACCCAAGCCCTTGCTGGCGCCGCATACCAGCGCCCATTTGCCTGCAATACCCAAATCCATAATAATTCCTGCTTCATTTCCGTGAAAGTGTCCGGCCATGATACTGAGTAAATTCAACCGCTTGCAGGCGCTGGTCTCTTGTGCGTTGCTGCTGGGCGGCGGGCTGGTCCAGGCGCAAACCGAAGCGCTGCTGGTCAAGCGCGCAGCCGAACTGCGCGAGGCGCCTGGCGAAAGTTCACGCAGCCTGGCGGCGCTGGCAGCACGCACACCAGTGACCCGCGCCGGTGGACGGCAAGGCGCCTGGATTCAGGTGCGCACCGCTGAAGGGGCATCCGGTTGGGTCCATATGTTTGACATCGGCTCCGCCGCCAGCGCCGCACCGGCCGGCGCCGGCGCCAATGCCTTGCGCGGTCTGACGAGTTTTTTCAACAAGGGAAGCGCCCAGGGCGGCACCGTCACAGCAACCTCCACCGTGGGTATACGCGGGCTGGGCGCCGAAGACCTGGCGCGGGCCCAGCCCAACCCGGCGGCCGTGGTGCAAGCCGAGGCCCTGCGGCAGGACGCCGATGAGGCGCGCCAGTTCGCGGTCAGCGCGGCCCTCAGCAGCCGCGCGGTGGAGCCGCTGCCGGTCCCGGCTCAGGCACCAACCAGCAACCCCGGCGGCTTCGTCAACAACAATAACTGAGGAGCCCGTCATGAGCCCCATGCACACACGCAAGGCCTTCCGTTTGCTGTTGGTCCTGGCCGTGGGCTGGGGCTGCTGGCCCGCTTACAGTCAGGACGCCGGCAAGGCGCTCAATCTGCTGGGCTCCTTCCTGCGCCAGGCGGCACCGGCCGAGGCGCCGGCCCAGCCGCAGCCGGCCTCGCCGGCGGGTGTGCTCGGCAATCTGCTGGGCGCCGGACTGGCGCCCTCAGGCGGCGGCCAGGCGGCCCATGCCGGCAACCTGATCGGCCTGCTGTCGCAGTCGCTGGAACAGATCGACGAGCCGAAAGAAATCGAAATCGGCCGGCAACTCGCAGCCGTGCTGCTGGGCAGCAAACCGCTGCACCCGGACCTGGCGTTGCAGCGTTATGTGAACCAGCTCGGCCGCTGGATCAGCCTGCAGTCCACACGGCCGCAACTGCCCTGGACCTTCGGCGTGCTCGACGATCCCGGCTTCAACGCCTTTGCCGCGCCCGGTGGTTATGTGTTTGTGACCAAGGGGCTGGTGGACCGGGTGGCCGACGAGGCTGAGCTGGCCGGCATCCTGGCGCATGAAATCACCCACGTCACCGGCAAGCACCATTTGCAGGCCATGGCCAAATCGGCACGTTCGGGCCTGCTGACCCAGGCCATAGGCTCGCAGGTCAAGGGCCAGCTGGCCGGCGCCGTCTCGGCGCAGTTCCTGAGCCTGGGCCGCGACCTGTACACACGCGGACTGGACCAGGGCGACGAATTCGAGGCCGACCGCAACGGCGTGGCGCTGGCCGCGCGCGCCGGCTTCGACCCCTACGGCCTGGTGGGTGTGTTGCAGCAACTGCGCACCGCCGCACCCGACAACCCGCTGTTCGCGCTGTCGCTGAGCACCCACCCGCAGGCGCAGCAAAGGCTGGACCTGCTGGAGCAAGCCATGGGCAAACGCATGGACGGCCTGAGCGGACAAAGCGCCATCACGGTGGCGCAGCGCATGGAAGGGCTGGCGGCTTCCCGCACGGCCAGCAGCGGCAATGCACCAGCGGCCGCGGCGCCGCCCGGGCGGGTTCCGGTGAAAAAGTAGCGCGGTCTTGTCCGCATCGCCCCCGAGGCTCCTGTAGTCCCTGTTGCTTCGGTAGGTCTGACTCCCCACTCCCACCCCTAGCCCCTCCCTCGCCCCGCTGGGCGAT
>JAZKIE010000241.1:0-5676 GCA_040385025.1 Pseudomonadota bacterium
GCGCCGACAAACTCGGGCTCGCAGGTGACCGGCTGTTTCGCTGCGACCTCGTGCATCAGGCTGTCGCGCCCGGCCACCATGTTGCAGGCCGAGGCCGTGCGCTGGTAGACGATCACGTTCTTGATGGACTCGCAGCCGCCCATGGCGATGCCTTCATCAACGATGGCTTTCAGCGGCAGTTCCTTGCCACCGCGCAACTGGTAGTTGGCGGTGATCACGGCAACCGCGCCAGCGTCCTGGATGCGCTCCTGCAGGCTCTTGGCGGAAAAGCCGCCGAACACCACCGAGTGGGTTGCGCCTATGCGCGCACAGGCTTGCATGGCCACCACGCCTTCCACCGTCATCGGCATGTAGATGATGACGCGGTCGCCCTTCTTGATGCCCATGGCCTTGAGCGCATTGGCGAACTGGCAGACCTTGCCGAGTAATTCCTTGTAGGTGACGTTGGTGACCTTGCCATCGTCGCTCTCGAAGATGATGGCCTTCTTGTTTTCGGTGGCGGTGCCGAGGTGCCGGTCCAGGCAGTTGTAGGAGGCGTTGAGCTCGCCATCGGCAAACCATTTGTAAAACGGCGCATTCGACTCATCCAGCGTCTGGGTGAAAGGTTTTTTCCAGCTCAGGTTCTCGCGCGCCAGCCGGGCCCAGAATCCCTCGAAGTCTTTTGCGGCTTCATCGCACAGCGCGTTGTAGGCGTCCATGCTGGAAATCCGGGCGGATTTGGCCAACTCGGGATTCGGGAAGAAGACCCGGTTTTCAACCAGTGTGGACTCGATGGCGGATGAAGGCGCGTTCATGATGGTTTGTCTCCTCAGATTGTCATTAATGCGTGCTAATGTCATGTTCAGCACTTACAGACCACTGACTGGCTCAAAGCTTACAGATTTAACTCCAATTCAGACCGGCCAGGCAGCAGGCCTACAATCCGCCAGTCCGTACAAACCCCCATAAAAATCATGTCCGACCCCAAGCCCCTCCCCGCCAAAGCCTCGCCGCTGCGCCCGATTCCCAATTTCATTTTTGCCAGCCGCTGGCTGCAACTGCCGCTGTATGTGGGCCTGATCGCCGCTCAGGGCGTGTACGTGTTTCACTTCCTGGTCGAATTGCTGCACCTGATCGAAGCTGTCTTCGGCAGCCAGACCGCGCTGCAGGCACTGGTGACCAGCATCGGCTACAAGACCGATGCACCCATCACCTCGCTCAACGAAACCGTGATCATGCTGGTGGTGCTGGCGCTGATCGACGTGGTCATGATCTCCAACCTGCTGATCATGGTGATCGTTGGCGGTTACGAGACTTTTGTCAGCCGCATGAACCTCGAAGGCCACCGCGACCAGCCCGAGTGGCTGAGCCACGTCAACGCCTCGGTGCTCAAGGTCAAGCTGGCAACCGCCATCATCGGCATCAGCTCGATTCACCTGCTCAAGACTTTCATCAATGCCGACAACTACACCGACCGCGTGTTGATCGCGCAAACGGCCATCCACATCACCTTTTTGCTGTCGGCGATTGCGATTGCCTACACCGACAAGATCATGTCGGGCATTGCTTCCCAAAAGCACTGAGCCGCCAAAAACGGCCGGCATCGCAAAAAGGGCCTTTAGGCCCTTTTTTATTGATCTAAATGATCTTTAGCCCCCGTCCTTCCTGCCCAAGCAGCTATATATTCGATAGCAAACGCTAGCGTCCCGTCATGTTTTTCGGCACCACCCAGGCATCAAACTGCTCCGCCGTCACATGCCCGGAGGCCAGCGCCGCGTCGCGCAGGCTGCTGCCCTCCTTGTGCGCCTTCTTGGCGATGAAGGCTGCCTTGTCGTAACCGATGTGGGTGTTGAGCGCGGTCACCAGCATCAGCGAACGGTCGACCAGCTCGGCGATGCGGTCGCGATTCGGCTCAATGCCGACAGCGCACTGGTCGTTGAAACTCACCATGCCGTCGGCCAGCAGGCGCACGCTTTGCAAAAAGTTGTGGGCAATCATGGGCCGGAACACATTGAGCTCGAAATTACCGGACGCGCCGCCGAAGTTGATGGCCACGTCGTTGCCGAAGACCTGGCAGCACAGCATGGTCACGGCTTCGCTTTGTGTCGGGTTCACCTTGCCCGGCATGATGGACGAACCGGGTTCGTTCTCGGGGATAGCCAACTCGCCGATGCCGCTGCGCGGGCCGCTGGCCAGCCAGCGCACATCGTTGGCAATTTTCATCATGCTGGCGGCCAGGGTTTTGAGCGCGCCGTGGGCATGCACCAGCGCGTCGCACGTCGCCATGGCTTCGAACTTGTTGGGCGCGGTCACAAACGGCAGGCCGGTCAGCCGCGCCAGTTCGGCCGCCACCTGTTCGGCATACCCCTTGGGCGCATTGAGGCCGGTGCCCACCGCCGTACCACCCAGCGCCAGTTCGCACAGATGCGGCAAGGCGGCGCGTACATGTTTTTCACCGTGGGCCAGCTGCGCCACGTAACCGGAAAACTCCTGGCCCAGAGTCAGCGGCGTGGCGTCCTGCAAATGGGTGCGGCCTATCTTGACGATGCTGTCAAAGTCCTGTGCTTTCTTCGCCAGCGTGCCGCGCAGTTTCGCAATCGCCGGCAGCAGCTTGTGCGTGATCGCGTCCACCGCCGCCACATGCATGGCGGTCGGAAACACGTCGTTGGACGACTGGCTGCGGTTCACGTCGTCATTGGGGTGCACCAGCCGGCCTTCACCGCGCTCGCCGCCCAGGAGTTCGCTGGCGCGGTTCGCCAGCACCTCGTTGAGGTTCATATTGGTCTGGGTGCCGGAGCCGGTCTGCCACACCACCAGCGGGAACTCGTCCGCATGTAGGCCGGCGATGACCTCATCGGCGGCGGCGATGATGGCTTGGGTCTTCTTCTCATCCTGCAGGCCCAGCGCGTGATTCACGGCAGCCGAGGAGCGCTTGACCTGAGCCAGCGCCCGGATGATCTCGCGCGGCTGCTGCTCGCCGGAAATATCGAAGTTCTGCAGGGAGCGCTGCGTCTGCGCGCCCCACAGCTTGCCTGCGGGGACCTCGATCGGGCCAAAAGTATCGCGTTCAGTGCGTGTCGTCATGGTGTCTGCTTACCTGTCAAAATACGGGGTTGAGCGTCCACCGTAGCACATGGCCCCGCTCCTGAAAAGCCACCCCCACACATCCACTGACCATGACCACCTCCATCCAACAAGCCGACCTGATCGAATCCGTCGCTGCCGCCCTGCAGTTCATCAGTTATTACCACCCGGCCGACTACATTGCCCACCTGGCGCGCGCCTACGAGCGCGAGCAAAGCCCGGCCGCGAAAGACGCGATTGCGCAGATCCTGACCAACAGCAAGATGAGCGCAACCGGCCACCGGCCGATTTGCCAGGACACCGGCATCGTCAACGTCTTCCTCAAAGTCGGCATGGACATGCGCTGGGAAGGTTTCACCGGCAGCATTGACGACGCCATCAACGAAGGCGTGCGGCGCGGCTACAACCATCCCGACAACACCCTGCGCGCCTCGGTCGTGGCCGACCCGCATTTCGACCGGAAAAACACCAAAGACAACACACCGGCGGTGATCTTCACCGAGATCGTTCCCGGCAACACCCTGGACATCACGGTCGCGGCCAAGGGCGGCGGCAGCGAGAACAAAAGCAAGATGGCCATGCTCAATCCGGGCGACTCCATCGTCGACTGGGTGCTCAAAACCGTGCCCACCATGGGCGCCGGCTGGTGCCCGCCCGGCATGCTGGGCATTGGCATAGGCGGCACCGCTGAAAAAGCCGTGCTGATGGCCAAGGAGTCCCTGATGGACGACCTGGACATGTACGAGCTGCAGGCCAAGGCTGCCTCCGGCGCCGAACTCAGCAAGGTCGAAGCGCTGCGCCTGGAGCTGTTCGAGAAGGTCAACGCGCTGGGCATAGGCGCGCAGGGCCTGGGCGGCCTGACGACGGTGCTCGACGTGAAGATCCAGATGTACCCGACCCATGCGGCGAGCAAGCCGGTGGCCATGATCCCCAATTGCGCGGCCACGCGTCACGCCCACTTCGTGATGGACGGCAGCGGCCCTGTTTACCTCGACCCGCCTTCGCTGGATCTCTGGCCCAACGTCGAGTGGGCGCCCGACTACGTGAAAAGCAAGAAGGTCGACCTCAACGCCCTCACCAAGGCCGAGGTCGCGAGCTGGAAACCCGGCGACACCCTGCTGCTCAGCGGCAAGATGCTGACCGGCCGCGATGCTGCGCACAAACGCATCCAGGGCATGCTGGCCAAGGGCGAACAACTGCCGGTGGATTTTGCCAACCGCGTGATTTATTACGTGGGGCCGGTGGACCCGGTGGCCGGCGAAGCCGTCGGCCCGGCCGGACCGACCACCGCCACGCGCATGGACGGTTTCACCGAGATGATGCTGGCCGAAACCGGCCTGATCGCGATGATAGGCAAGGCCGAACGCGGCCCGGTGGCCATCGAAGCCATCAAGAAACACAAAAGCGCTTACCTGATGGCCGTGGGCGGCGCCGCCTACCTGGTCTCCAAGGCCATCAAGCATGCCAAGGTCGTTGGTTTTGCCGACATGGGCATGGAAGCCATTTACGAGTTCGACGTGGTGGACATGCCGGTGACCGTGGCGGTGGATGCCGGCGGCACCAGCGCACATGTCACCGGCCCGGCCGAGTGGCAGAAAAGGATTGCCACGGGCGAGTTCAAGGGCATCGCAGTCGCGGCAGCCTGAACTGTGCGCGCCGGGCCTGTTGGCGTTTTTGACAGCGGCGTCGGCGGGCTAAGCGTCCTGCAGGCGCTGCGTACCGAACTGCCGCAGCAAGACTTCATCTACATCGCCGACAGCGGCAACGCGCCCTATGGCGAGCGGGACGACGCGTTTGTGACCGCGCGCTCGCGCGCCCTGACCACCTGGCTGCTGGGTCAAGGCATTCAGGCGCTGGTGATCGCCTGCAACACCGCCACGGCGGCGGCGATTGACCTGCTGCGTGCGGAGCATCCGCACTTGCCCATCATTGGGGTGGAGCCGGCGCTCAAACCGGCCGCCGCACTCAGCAAGACAAAACGCATCGGCGTCATGGCGACACGCGGCACACTGACAAGCGCCCGCTTCAGGACTTTGCTGGGCACCCTGTCACCCCAGGCCGGGTTTGTGCTGCAGCCTTGTGACGGCCTGGCGGAAGCCATCGAACAGGCAGCCGGTCGGCCCGAATCCGCTCCTGAATTGATAGCTGCTTGCGCAAGCCATACAAGGGCCATGGGCCGATTTGGCTTGAAGGATGGAGAGATGGACACGCTGGTGCTCGGTTGCACCCATTACCCGTTCGCCAGTGAAATCCTGCGCGCCCTGCTCGGGCCGGACGTGCATCTCGTGGACACCGGCGTGCCGGTCGCGCGCCAGACCCGATTGCGCCTGCTGGCCGCCGATAGCCCCGTCGCAAACCGGGTTGGTCAACTCCAGTTGTTCACCACCGGCCAGCCTGCGCTCCTGCAGACGGCCGTACAGCGCTGGCTGCAGTTGGACAACACCGTCGCGCCGCTACATCTGGCATAACTGCCGTGGCGGCGGCTTGCAGCGGAATCGAAGCTCAGGTCCGGGCGTCAGCCTCCATCGCTGCCTGCCGTCCGCGCTGCACATTCACCGGAATCAGCAGCACCAGGCCCACGGCAAACAACACGGCCGTCGACAAAATGGCGGT
>JAZKIE010000242.1:0-1848 GCA_040385025.1 Pseudomonadota bacterium
GATGGCGTCGTCTTCGCTGCTGGCCCAGCCCACCATGCGTGCGCCGACCAGTTCTTCCAGCGATTCGGAGAGCGCGTTGCGGATGACGGGGCTGTCTTCGACCAGAAAAATTCTCAGGCGCATCGGTGTCGGGTTCCAGAAGCTCGGCAGGGGGTTGTGTCTGAGTCTACACAAGGGGCGTGCCGAAAAGACACGGGCAGTGCATCGCCGCGCGGGACCGGGTGGCGCTTGCGCACCTGCGGCTCATGTGCGGTGTGGCCGCGCTTGTGCGTCAAATCAGCCTCCAGCCCCCGGCATGCATGCGCAGGCAGCTATCAATTTGGTAGCGAATGGGGCGTGTGCGCTGGTGCGCATGTCACGCTCATAATTGCGCTTATTTACATCGAGGGGACGCGTCATGCTGCTTTTACTGCTCGGGCTGCTGATTTTTCTGGGGGTGCACTCGGTCCGCATAGCTGCCGACGGCTGGCGCAGCGCCACCATCGCGCGTGTAGGCGAGCTGCCGTGGAAGGCGGTTTACGCCGTGTTGTCCATCATCGGCTTCGTGCTGATCGTCTGGGGCTTCAGCCTGGCGCGGCAGCAGCCGGTGCAGTTGTGGATGCCGCCGCGTGGCATGCGGCACCTGGCGGCCCTGCTGACCTTGATCGCTTTTGTGCTGCTGGCGGCCACCTATGTGCCGCGCAACGCGATCAAGGCGCGGCTGCACCACCCCATGGTGCTGTCGGTCAAGGTCTGGGCGCTGGCGCACCTGCTGGCCAACGGCAACCTGGCGCACGTCGTTTTGTTTGGCGCCTTCCTGGTGTGGGCAGCGCTGAGCTTTCGCGCTGCCCGGGCGCGCGACCGGGCGGCTGGCACGCTGTACCCGGCGGGTACGGCGGCGGGCACCGGCATCACGCTGGTGGTGGGTGTGGCGGGCTGGGCGCTGTTTGCCTTCTGGGCGCACGGTGCGCTGATCGGCATCCGGCCTATCGGCTGAAGGCGGAGGCGGGCTTAACGCGCCAGCACCCAGCTGCTGATCTTGCCGACCACCTCGGCCTCGATGCTGTTGAAGCCGTGGTAGGCCATGGCCTCGCAGGGGTCGCCCCGGCTTTGGCCGCCGGTGAAGGTCATCAGTTCAGCCTTGGGCGTTTTGGCCAGCTTGTCCATCAGCGGCGGCATGTCGGCAAACAAGCAGAGCCGGCAGCCGTCCAGGGTGTGATGCACCACCAGGACCGGCACGCTGATTTTTTCAAGCGGCATTTTGGGCACGGCGCGTCCAGCGTTGTCGGTCAGGATGGTGGCGGTCAGCACCACGCCGTCCGGGCCGCCCTGGGCCGGGCTGGCGTCGGTGGCGACGTAAGCGGCCGACTGGGTCCCGCGGCTGGTGCCCACCAGCCACACCGGCACGGGCGCCTGCTGCTTGAGCCACGCAATCACCGCCAGCACGTCGGCCGTGTGTTCAGGCGTTTGCCGGGAGCCGCTCAGATAAGGCGGTGACTGACGGTCGGATGGCGTGTCGATCACGGCGACGGCCAAACCAGCGTCGGCAAACTGCTGGCGCGTGCGCACCAGAAAGTTGCCGTCACCCCATTGCAAACTGCCGTTGGCAAAAATCCGCAGGCCGCCATGTCCGCCGGCGATCAGGATGACCGCTGCTTTGGGGCTGGGCGGGCTGATGTAAACAAAACGCTGCGTGACACCGGGGCGGGTGGGGATGTCCACCACCTTCTGCGTGGTTTGCGCCAGCGCGCTCTGGCCGGCCAGCAACAAGCCCAGCAGCCAGGCTGCCCTGCGGCCCAGCCTTGTGTACCCTGCGCGGTCGTGGAGCTTCATCATGGGTCCCCTGGAGTGTGGGCCGATTGTGGCGCG
>JAZKIE010000243.1:0-1132 GCA_040385025.1 Pseudomonadota bacterium
CCTTGGACCCCCTGGTCCCAAACCAGGTGCGCTACCAGACTGCGCCACACTCCGACAAGTCCAAGATTATAGCCCGAAGCGCGTTCGGCATGCAAAGCTGCCCTGATTTATTTGCAGGAAAGCGGCGAAGGCGGATCAAGCTGTCCGGCGATCGGGGCAGGGGCGTTGCTGTGGGTGGCCGCCGGGCGGGGCCGCTGAACAAACCTTGACCATCGCCGCTACTTTTCAACATATGATGTTTGCTGGACTTCAAGAAAAGCCGCCACCATGTTTGATCGCCTGAAAAAGGTCTTCGCGCGAGGCGAGCCGGGCTCGCAGGATGCCCGGTCGCCGGACAGTACGTCGGACCAGTCGTCTGTCTCGGAGTGGGCGGGCACCCAGGGCTTTAGCTATTTTCACCAGGACAAGGGACAGGGCTTCCTGCTGACCGGACAGGTGCGCGGCAAGCCCTGGAAGCTTGAATGCGGGGCGTCTTCGCGGGATTACATCCTGGGTGATGAACTGCGGGCCCGGGCGGAACTGGGCGTCAATGGCGATGCGGCGGTATTGATCATGAACCGCCCGCTCAAGGAGTCACTGGAAAAGCGTGCTTACGCCATCTACACCGACTCGCTGCAGACCACGGCCGACCCCAGTCTTCCCGAAGAAATGCGCTGGCTGGCCATGTATGAAGAGTTTGGCTGGAGCAGCCTGGTGCCGGAGTTCTGGGAGCGCTACACGGTGCTGGCCGACCGGCGTGAACACGCGCTGGCCTGGATCGACAACAACCTGGCCGAGCTGCTGCTGTCCTGGCCTGTGCCCGGACCGGACGCGCAGAACCCCTTCATCCTGATGTTGCTGCGAGGCAAGGCCTATTTGCGCATGCAATATGTGGCTGGCGACATTGCGACCTTGCAGCACGCGGCCGTCATCTATACCAGCGCTTGCGATGCGGCACTGGCTGGTTTGGGCACCGACATCCTGCTCTAGCGGTTTTTGCAAGAAAAAATGCCGCCAACCCCTGTCGGGCGGGCGGCATTAGCTCACATTTTGATAGCGACCAGGAGCCGGTAACCGGCTGGGCGTATCAACTGCCGCGGGTGACGGGCATCTCGACCTCGCCGGGCATGGCCAGGTGTTTGGCCAGTTCCAG
>JAZKIE010000243.1:1232-10508 GCA_040385025.1 Pseudomonadota bacterium
GGCCTGGTCGATCATGCAGCGCGCATCGGCAATACGTTCATGCCACACCGACTGGCGCGCCACCGGCTTGCCGAAAGCCACACGCGTGTTCAGGCGCTTGCACATCAGCTCCAGCGCGCGTTCGGCAATGCCGATGCTGCGCATGCAGTGGTGGATACGTCCGGGGCCAAGGCGGCCTTGCGCGATTTCAAAACCACGGCCTTCACCCAGCAGCATGTTGCCCACCGGTACGCGCACATTGGTCAGGCGCACTTCCATATGGCCGTGCGGCGCGTCGTCGTAGCCGAAGACGCTGAGCGGGCGGATGACCTCGATGCCCGGCGTGTTGGCGGGCACCAGGATCATGGACTGCTGCTCGTGGCGGCCGGCGTCGGGGTTGGTCTTGCCCATGACGATGTAGATCGCGCAGCGCGGGTCACCGGCGCCGGATGACCACCATTTCAGGCCGTTGAGCACGTAGTCGTCGCCATCGCGTTCGATGCGGCACTGGATGTTGGTCGCGTCGGACGAGGCCACTTCAGGCTCGGTCATCAGGAAGGCCGAGCGGATTTCGCCCTTGAGCAGCGGCTCGAGCCAGCGGTCCTTGTTGGCTTCCGAGCCGTAACGGGCAATGGTTTCCATATTGCCGGTGTCTGGCGCCGAGCAGTTGAAAATTTCTGGTGCAAAGGGCACACGGCCCATGATCTCGCACAGGGGCGCGTATTCCAGATTGGACAGGCCCTCGGGTGCGCGTGGCGAGTGCGGGAGGAACAAATTCCACAGGCCGGCGGCTCTGGCCTTGGGTTTGAGCTCTTCAATGATGGCCGTCGGAATCCAGGCATTGCCCTTGGCGCGGTTCTCGGCTATTTCCCGGAAGAAACGAGCCTCGTTCGGGTAAACATGCTGGTCCATGAACTTGAGCAGGCGGGCCTGCATGTCCTGGACCTTGGGGGTGTAGTTGAAATCCATGGTTATCTCCTGAAGTGGCGTCGTCGTGATAGGGAAGAGCTTCAAGTGCTCTGTGATTGGCTCTTCTGTGCAAAGTCCCAGGCCATGCGCGCCAGTGCCGGTGCGCCTTTGGCCGAAGCAACGGCCTGGGCACTGGCGGCGGTGCCGGCTTCGACCCGTTTGGCAATGCCCTGCAAAATGGCTGCGAGGCGGAACAGGTTGTAGGCGAGGTAGAAATTCCAGTCGGCCTTGATCAACTCGGGGCTGGCAAAACCGGTGCGCTCGCAGTAAAGGCGGATGTAGTCGGCCTCGCTGGGAATGCCGAGGCTGGCCACATCCAGCCCACCGATGCCGCGAAAAGCGCCGGGTGGAATGTGCCAGGCCATGCAGTGGTAGCTGAAGTCGGCCAGCGGGTGGCCCAGCGTAGACAGTTCCCAGTCCAGAACGGCCAGCACGCGCGGCTCGGTCGGGTGGAACATCAGGTTGTCCAGGCGGAAGTCGCCGTGCACGATGGAGACCATGGCCTCGTCGCGCGCGCTGGCCGGGATGTTGGCCGGCAACCAGGCCATCAACTGGTCCATTTCGGGGATGGGCTCGGTGATGGAGGCAGCGTACTGCTTGCTCCAGCGGCCGATCTGGCGCTCGAAGTAGTTGCCAGGTTTGCCATAGTCGGCGAGACTGCGTTCGGCAAACTTGACCTTGTGCAGCGCGGCGATCACGCGGTTCATTTCGGTGTAAATTTCGGCGCGCTGGACATTCGTCATGCCGGGCAGGGCCTGGTCCCAGAGCACGCGGCCCTCGACAAACTCCATCACGTAAAACGCGCGCCCGATCACGGCTTCGTCTTCACACAGGCAATACATTTTGGCGACCGGCACGTCGGTGCCCTGCAGCCCGCTCATGACCTTGAACTCACGCTCGACCGCATGCGCCGAGGGCAGCAGCTTGGCCACCGGGCCGGGCTTGGCGCGCATCACGTAGGCGCGTGCCGGCGTGATGAGTTTGTAGGTCGGGTTGGACTGGCCACCCTTGAAGATTTCGGCGCTCAGCGGGCCTTCAAAGCCGTCGAGGTTTTTATGGAGGTAAGCGCTGAGCGCGGCGATATCAAAGGCATGCTGACCCGAGACCTCGCGTGTGCCCAGGAAATGGTCAAAGTTGCTCATCGCTTTATTTTTCCAGATCGGCTTCAGAAATACGCAGCAAGGCTTCGCGGTTGCGCACCACCAAACCGCCCGGCTCGATACGGATCGCATCCTCGCGTTCCATGGCCTTGAGCTCCTGGTTCACGCGCTGGCGTGAGGCGCCCAACAGTTGTGCCAGTTCTTCCTGCGCCAGTTGCAGGCCAATACGCACCTCGCGCCCGTCGCTGAGGCTGCTGACGCCGTAGCTGCGCACCAGGTGCAGCAACTGTTTGGCGAGCCGTGCGCGCAGGGGCAGGGTGTTGAGATCCTCCACCAGGCCGTAAAGCTGACGAATCCGGCGTGCATGCAGGCGCAGCATGGCTTCGTACAACTCCACATGCATGGCCAGGATTTTTTTGAAATCGGCTTTGGCCACGCACAGGATGGTGGTTTCGCCATGAGCATAGGCGTCGTGGGTGCGCCGGTCGCCGTCGAAGATCGCCACATCGCCGAACCAGATGCCCGGCTCCACATAGGTCAGCGTGATCTGTTTGCCCGAGATCGAGGTCGAACTGACACGCACCGCACCTTTGGCGCAGGCAATCCACTGCTCTGGCGGGTCGCCGCGGGCGGCGATCAGTTCGCCGTCCTTGAATCGTTGGACGTAAGCGCATCGAAGTATGTCGTGCCTGAGTGAGGGGGAAAGGGATGAAAACCAGCGACCACCGTTGATGGCTTCTCTTTCGTCTATCGTAAGAATGGGATCGTCCATGGCCTGTCTTTTGAGTGACTCACAAGCGGCCTATTGTCGCGCCAGAGACGGCGTTGCCGGCGCCCACCTGTCGCCTCGGTGTCCGTGCAGCCACGCGCTGCCGGCTGGGGGCCTGAGGCCCTAGTCGTAACGGGGCGTGCGTTTTTCCAGGAAGGCCGAGATGCCTTCGCCGCCGTTGGGGTGGTGCAGGTTGCGCACGAAGTGCGCGCGCTCCGCGTCCATCTGCTGGCCCAGGGTGCTGCCCGGGGCGTCGTTGATGAGTTCCTTGATGCTTGCCAGCGCATTGGGCGCGCGGGCATTGAGCGTGTCCGCCAGTTTGAGCGCTTCGCTCAGTGCATCGCCGGGGGTCACACAACGGTTGACCAGCCCGAACGCCTGCAGCCGCGCGGCGACCAGGCGCTCTCCGCACATCAGCAATTCGCTGACCAGTGCGCGCGGCAGGGCGCGGCCCAGGGTCCAGCTACCGCCGCCATCGGGCGACAGGGCCACACTGCTGTAGGCCATGACAAACACGGCGTTGTCCGCGGCCACCACAAAGTCGCAGGCCAGCGCGAGGGAAAAGCCGGCGCCGGCCGCCGCGCCCTCCACAGCCGCGATCACCGGCTTGGGGAAAGTGCGTATCGAATCGATCCAGCTGTGCAGGCCGTTGATGCTTTGCGCCTGCACCTCCTGTGGCTGTTCGCGGTTGGCCAGCAGGCGCTGCAGGTTGCCGCCCGCGCAGAAGGTGCTGCCTTCGCCGGTGATCACCACGCTGCGGATCTCCGGGTTGTTTTCGGCGGCGTTCAGTGCCTCAACCCCGGCGGCATAAATCTCCGGGCTCAGTGCATTGCGGAAGTCCGGGTTGCTCAGGGTCAGCACCAGGGTGGCGCCGTCGCTGGTGCTTTTGAGTGCGCCTGCCATGTCAGGACTCCTGATGCATGAGGCTCAGGCCGATGGCGCCGCGCCGGCGCAGCCACGGGGAAGGGCGGTAACGCGGATCACCATAGACCGTTTGCATGTTGAACAGCACTTCCAGGATGTTGGTCGGACCGTAGCGGTCGCCCATGGCCAGCGGGCCCAGCGGGTAGCCGAGTCCAAGCGTGACGGCGGTTTCCAGGTCTTTCGGGGTGCAGATGCCTTGTTGGCAGATGTCGCTGGCGATATTGACGATGGTGGCCACCACGCGCTGCGTCACGAAGCCGCCACTGTCACGAATCACGCTGACGGCCTTGCCATCGCGCGCAAACAGGGCGTGTGCGGCGTCCCGCATGTCGCTGCGGGTGGCGGGGTTGGTAGCCAGCACGCGGCGCTTCGTTGCGGCATCGTCGATCAGCATGTCGATGCCGATGGTGCGAGCCGGGTCCAGCCGCTCGACCACGGCCACTGTGGTGATGTCAAAGCCCAGCGGCGCCACCAGCACCAGCGCGTTCATCGAAGGCGAGGCGCCGGTTTCAATGTTCGCGCCCAGGGTTTTCAGCAGTTGCAGCAGTTCGGACCGGCGCGCGGCGCGCGGCGAGACCCAGACCGGCGGCATTTCGGCAACGGTCGGGACCGGAGGTTCGGGGGTGAGTTGTGCGGTGCCGTCCTGGTAGCGGTAAAAACCTTCACCGGTTTTGCGGCCCAACATGCCGCCGGCCAGGCGCTGCGCGGTGATCACGCTGGGGCGGTAACGCGGCTCGTCGTAGTACTGCTGGTACACCGACTCCATGACCGGGTGGGACACATCCAGCGCGGTCAGATCCATCAACTCGAACGGGCCGAGCTTGAAGCCGGCCTGGTCCTTGAGGATGCGGTCTATGGTGGCGAAGTCGGCAATGCCTTCGCTGACCACGCGCAAAGCCTCGGTGCCATAACCGCGCCCGGCGTGGTTGACGATGAAGCCGGGCGTGTCCTGGGCCTGCACCGGCGTGTGCCCCATGTGGCGCGCGTATGCGGCAAGGCCCTCACATGTGGCAGCGCTGGTCTTCAGCCCGGCAATCACTTCAACCACTTTCATCAGCGGCACGGGGTTGAAGAAATGGTAGCCCGCAAAACGCTCAGGGTGCTTCAGTCCGGCAGCGATGGCCGTGACGGACAGCGAAGATGTGTTGGTGGCCAGAACGGCTTGCGGAGAAACAACATTTTCCAGGGACAAAAACAGTGATTTCTTCACATCCAGATGTTCTACAACGGCTTCGACCACCAGATCGCAATCGGACAGGGTTTCCAGTCCATCGGTGGGCAGCAGTCGGGCCTTGTAGGTGGTCGCCAATGCCGGGTCCAGCCGGCCTTTGTCGACCAGCTTGTCCCACTGGACAAACAGAGCGTCGCGCGCCTTGCCCGTGGCCTCGGTTTTTGCGTCAAACAACCTGACCAGGCTACCTGCCTGCGCGGCCAGTTGGGCAATGCCGCGGCCCATGGCGCCCGTGCCAACAATGCCTACAGTTTTATAGAGTGGGTTCATGGAAAAGTATTATCACGCAGCCATGGACGCCCCCTGTGGGCCGTTTTTCGGTGCATTTGTACCCGGAGATATAGTTTTATCGTCCCCCTGCACGAGGTAAACTTGTTCAACAGGGCTTACGGCTCCTTGCAAACTGGCAGTGGTCCAGGGCATTTTCTTGAAGCGCCCGGTCCATTCTTCAGGCGTGCCTGTTTTGGAGTTTGTGCACCCTGCCTGCGTGTTCATTGCTTAAGTCGGGCTATGCCAGAATCAGCCAAGTGATTATCTTTTTACATTTGTTCAAAAATCGCTGTCTTCTTGCTGCTGGCTTGGGTCTGTTCGCGGCGGCGGGGGCCCTGGCCATCACGCTGGGCCCCAATACCCGCTCGGCTGTACTGGGTCAGCCGCTGGACCTCTCCGTGCAGATGATGCTGGAATCAGGCGATGACCAGCAGGCCTTGTGCCTGGAAGCGAGTGTTTTTTATGTGGACAGGCAACTGGACAAGTCACAGGTGCAGGTGTCGCTGGAAAAATCCCCCAATGCACAGCAAACCTTGATACGTATTCGCTCCGCCTCACCCGTTGAGGGGCCAGTGGTCACGGTCCATCTGCGCGCCGGATGCGTGCAAAAAACCATGCGCCGCTATGTGGTGCTTGCAGCCGCCAAGCCGCGTTCAGTGGCCCAGGGCAGTGATACCTCGTTGCAAGCCGGCGGCACTCCCATGTCTGGGGCAATGCCAGAAAACCCGCAGGACCTTGAAAAAATCCAGACCCAGGCGGATGAATTGCGCCAGTTGCGGGACGAGCTGCAGAAAACCCAGTCGGCGCTGGATGCAAACAAGGCGCAGCTTCAACAGGCTCAAAGTGAGCGTAACGGCAAGCAATGGGCGTATGGCATGGGCGGCCTGCTGTTGTTGACGCTGGCCGGCGTGCTTTTTTTCTTGTTGCGCCGGCGCCCCCCGGCTCAGCCGGAGCGCGGCTCGCTGCCGGGGGGCTTGCCCGATGCGCCCGTGACCAAGGGCCTGGACCTGGACATTGACGAATCCTTGTTTGACGGCCTGAAACGTCGCCCGGCGCCTGCCACCCGCCCCCCGCCAGATTCGATACCGCCTTTGGCACGGCGCGACCGCGCAAAATTTTCGGTCAGCGTGCCTTTTGTTCCTCGCACCGTCAAGGTGCCGGAAATTTTTGACTTGCAGCAGCAGGTGGAATTTTTCAGTTCGCTGGGGCAGCAGGACAGAGCCATTGCCCTGCTTCGCAAGCACCTTGTCAACAACGTCAAGACCAGCGCCCTGATTTATCTGGATCTGCTGGATTTGTACCATCAGACCGGCAATCGGGAGGACTACGAAGTCCTTCGCACCGACTTCAACGGGGTATTCAATACCCAGATTCAGCCTTTTGACAGCTACACCGCCATCGGCCCCAATGCCGGGACTTACGCTGCGGTCCTGGGCCGGATTGAGGCGGCCTGGCCAAGGCGACAGGTGTTTGACATCATCGACAACACCTTGTTCCGTGAGCCGGGCAACCCCGTCGAGGTGTTGGACCTGGAGGCCTACCGTGAGCTGCTGCTGCTGCATGCCGTGGCCCGTGAAATTATCGACCTGCAGGCTGAACCCACCGACAGCACGATGGACACGCACTGGCCCGATCTCGCCATGCAGCCGAGGTCTTCGCCACGCCTGGGGCTGGACATTGACTTGAACCAACTGTCAGGCGGCGACAATTCCGCCAAAACGCAGGCTGGCCGCGTCCGCACGGCGGCGGTGTCGACAGGAACTCGTGCGCGCGAAGAGCCCACGGTGTTCGACTCGCTGGTTGATTTTGATGACTACGACACCGGTTTCAGGCCGGATGATCTAAGCAAGGCCTGACAGGCCAGATGCCGGGGGCCTTTACCTGCGAACCTGCAGGGCGCCGGGATTGACGATGTTGGTGGGCGTGCCCTTGATGAAGTTGACCACATTGTCAAATGCCGCGCCGAAATACATCTCATAACTTTCCTGCTCCACGTAGCCGATGTGCGGTGTGCAGATGCAGTTTTCCAGGCGCAGCAGCGCGTGCCCCTGCAGGATAGGCTCGGATTCGAACACGTCCACGGCCGCCAGCCCGGGGCGACCGCGATTCAGCCCGGCGATCAGCGCCTCCGGCTCGATCAGCTCGGCGCGCGAGGTGTTGACCAGCACCGAGGACGGCTTCATGCGCGCCAGGTCTTCGAGCGTGACCGCACCGCGTGTGTCGTCTGCCAGACGCAGGTGCAGGGTGAGCACGTCGCTTTCCTGGAAAAATTCGGCTTTGGAAGATGCCACCTCAAAGCCGTCAGCCTGGGCGCGGGCGCGCGAGGCCTGGCTGCCCCAGACCAGCACCCGCATGCCGAAGGCGCGGCCGTAACCGGCAACAATCTGGCCGACCTTGCCGTAACTCCAGATACCGAGCACCTTGCCCTTGAGCACCGAACCAACGCCGAAATTGACCGGCATGGAGGCATTTTTCAAGCCGGCCTGCTGCCAGGCGCCGTGTTTGAGGTGGGACACGTAGTGGGGAATGCGGCGCATCGCGGCCATGATCAGGGCCCAGGTCAGCTCGGCCGGCGCCGTCGGTGAACCCACGCCTTCGGCGACCACAATGCCGCGCTCGGTGCAGGCACCGACGTCGACGTGGCTGCCTACGCGGCCGGTCTGCGCGATCATTTTGAGTTTGGGGAGCTTTTCGATCAACTGGCGCTGCAGATGGGTGCGCTCCCGGACCAGCACGACCACGTCGGCGTCCTTGAGCCGCACGGAAAGCTGGCCTATGCCCTTGACAGTGTTGGTGTAGACCTTGGCCTGGTAAGCATCGAGTTTGGCTGCGCAAGCCAGTTTGCGCACCGCATCCTGGTAGTCGTCAAGGATCACAATATTCATGCCGATATTGTGCCTGCAAGTTTCGCCGCGACGAGGAGACAAGCCCGCAAGATGTAGCAGAACGCAATCGTTGGATAAGGTGCTGCAGCGCAAGGACATGAGCCGCTTCATGTGCCTGTCCGCTCGCTCTTCGCAGCGGTTTTGCGCGAAGCAGCGCCGACGCCGGGCCACCCCGGCGTCAACCCCACAGTGCCTGGCTCAGGCGGCCTGAGCCTGCGCGCTTTCCCGCTGGGCCATGCGGTCCAGCTCGGCGCACACATCGGCCATGCGGCCTGAAATCACCATGCGGCCCGCGCAGGAAGGGCTGATGCCGGCTTCAAACTCGCGAACAATTTTGAGGCGTCGCGGGGCGCTGGCCTTTGCCGTCGTTTGGCAAGATTTCTGACCTGCAGCCCATGTATGGCGTGCGCCGGCAGCTATGATTTTTGTAGCAGATGAATCATTGGCGGCGAAACGCCTGAAGGCCGGGACCGGGCTGCCGGACGGTGCGGCAGCCGGCGGCTGCGCCGGCACCCACAAGGTGGCCAGTGCCTGCAGCGGCGCGAGCAAGACGGACAACAGCGGTGAACGTGAAAAACTGGCGATTCCCATGAGAACTCCTGAAAGAGGTAAACACAGGCAGGATTCAAAACACATCCGCTGCAACAGGGTGTTGGCCAATCATCTGGCCAAACGCCCGCCACCTGCTGCGCGGAAAGAGGCTGCGGAGGGCCCTGAAGCCGGACCGACCGCCACACCCGCTGGCTACATCAGCATGGTGTTGCGGATCAGGCCGACCGCCAGGCCCTCCAGCTCGAAGGGCTCACCGGGCTCGACCACAATGGTTTTGAAGTCGGGGTTTTCGGGCAGCAACTCGATCAGGTGCTTGTTGCGACGGAAGCGTTTGACGGTGACCTCGTCGCCGAGGCGGGCCACAACGATCTGGCCGTTCTTGGCTTCTTTGGTTTGCTGCACGGCCAGCAGGTCGCCGTCCATGATGCCGGCATCACGCATGCTCATGCCGCGCACCTTGAGCAGGTAGTCGGGCTTGCGCTGGAACAGGCTGCTTTCGAAATAGTAGGTGTGGTCCACATGCTCCTGCGCGAGAATGGGGCTGCCAGCAGCAACCCGCCCCACCAGAGGCAGGGCGAGTTGGGCCAGGCTTTGCAA
>JAZKIE010000244.1:0-2461 GCA_040385025.1 Pseudomonadota bacterium
GCGGCCGCCGCCTTCAACTGCCTGGTGGAGCAGCAAATCGATTCGAAAATGAAACGCACGGCCTGGCGCGCCACCGCGCAGGGGCAGATCAGCAATCCGCTGACGCTGGCGTTTTCCAGCCTGCTCTGTGCCGCCGGTTCCGTCATTTTGTACGTCTGGGTCAACCCCCTGACCATGTGGCTGACCTTCGCCACCTTTGTCGGCTACGCGGTGGTCTACACCGTGATCCTGAAACCGCTGACGCCACAAAACATCGTGATCGGTGGCGCCTCCGGTGCGATGCCGCCGGTGCTGGGCTGGGCCGCCATGACCGGCAACGTGGCGCCCGAGGCGCTGATCCTGTTTTTGATCATCTTCCTGTGGACGCCGCCGCACTTCTGGGCACTGGCGCTGTACCGCGTGGAGGACTACCGCAAGTCCGGCCTGCCCATGCTGCCGGTGACCCACGGCAACGAGTTCACGCGCCTGCAGGTCTTCCTCTACACGCTGGTCTTGTTTGCGGCCTGCCTGATGCCTTTTGTCTTCAAGATGAGCGGCTGGTTGTACCTGGTGGCCGCCATCATTTTGAGCTTCGGGTTCAGCTGGTATGCGTGGAAGCTGTGGCGCAATTATTCCGACGCGCTGGCGCGCAAGACCTTTCGCTTTTCGCTGATCCACCTGTCTGTTTTATTCGCGGCGCTGCTGCTGGACCATTACCTCGTATGAGCCCGACCACCAACTTCTCCGGTAAACGAAACGCTATCAAGTTGATAGCTGGTGGCGCTTTGTGGACGGGAGCTACAGGCCTGTTTGGCCTGATGGCCGGTTGCACCGAGGCCAAACCACAGTTCGCCAGCATCGACATCACCGGCGCCGATTACGCGAAAGATTTTGCGCTGGCCGACCACAACGGCCAGGCACGCAGCATCAAGGACTTCGCCGGCAAGGTGGTGGTGATTTTCTTTGGCTTCACCCAGTGCCCCGACGTCTGCCCGACCTCGATGGCCGAGCTGGCCGAGATCAAAAAAATGCTGGGTGCCGACGGCGAACGCCTGCAGGGCCTGTTCGTGTCGCTGGACCCGGAGCGCGACACGCCCGAGGTGCTGAAAGCCTATATGGCCAACTTCGACCCCAGCTTCCTGGCGCTGCGCCCGGCGCTGGACAAGCTGCCGCAGGTGGCCAAAGACTTCAAGATTTTCTACAAGAAGGTCGACGGCAAGACGCCGGGCAGCTACACGCTGGACCATTCGGCCGGCAGCTATGTGTTCGACCCAAAGGGAAGGGTGCGCCTGTACAGCCGTTACGGCAGCGGCGCGACTGCGCTCGCGGCCGACGTCAAGCTGCTGCTCAAGGGCAACTAGGGCCTGTCAGGCCCGTGCAGGCAAAAAAAAGCCTGCACACGATGGTCGTATGCAGGCTTTGGGGTCCGCCTTGGCAGGCGGCCCAGTCAAAGTGTCAGGCCATCACGCGTAGGCGGCCAGAACCTTTTTCATTTTTTTCATCGCCGCCACCTCGATCTGGCGGATTCGTTCGGCGCTGACCTTGTACTCGGCCGCCAGGTCGTGCAGCGTCATGCCGCCGGAGCCGTCGTCGTTGACCTTGAGCCAGCGCTCTTCAACAATGCGGCGCGAGCGCTCGTCCAGGCCTTGCAGCGCGGTCGAAATGCCGTCACTGGCCAGGTAGTCGCGCTGACGCGACTCCATCAGCTGGGTCGGCTCCTGCGTGGCATCGGACAGGTAGGCAATCGGGCCAAAGGCCTCTTCGCCGTCGTCGCTCGGGCTCGGGTCCAGCAGCACGTCGTGACCCGACATGCGCTGCTCCATTTCAATCACTTCCTCACGCTTGACGTTCAGCGTTTTCGCCATCGAGTCGATCTGGCCTTCGGTCAGCGTGTCGCGGTGCGTCGCCACATCGGCGTCGTCCTTGAAACCCTGCTTCATCGAGCGCAGGTTGAAAAACAGCTTGCGCTGGGCCTTGGTGGTCGCGACCTTGACCATGCGCCAGTTTTTCAGGATGTACTCGTGCATCTCGGCCTTGATCCAGTGCAGCGCGTAGCTGACCAGGCGCACACCCTGATCCGGGTCAAAGCGTTTGACCGCCTTCATCAGGCCGATGTTGCCTTCCTGGATCAGGTCGGCGTGGGGCAGGCCATAACCGAGGTATTTGCGGGAAGTGGCCACGACCAGGCGCAAGTGAGAGAGCACTAACTTACCGGCTGCGTCCAGATCGTTGTTGTCCTTGAGGCTGCGGGCGAACTCCTGCTCCTGCTCCAAAGTGAGCATGGGCAGGCGGTTGACCGCCGAAATGTAAGCGTCCAGATTGCCCAGAGGCGGCAGCAGCGACCACGGATTGGCGTTCGCCAAGGACGTGCTGGCGGGTGTCACTTTGGGGGAAAGCGCATAGGACATGAGGCAAAACTCCTTTTCTGAAGTCAAATATTAGCACTCTGTTGGAGAGAGTGCTAAGCAATAGGTTCAATGGC
>JAZKIE010000245.1:0-2327 GCA_040385025.1 Pseudomonadota bacterium
AAAAACTAAATCAGCCGCGGTGCGGAAACGGTCAAATCGACCTCGCCGTCGGCAAGGGTAGCGCGCAGGGCCTGGCCGGGCGCCGTATCGGCGGCGCGGGTAAGGGCCTGGCCGTCCATGTCGGAGAGCCAGGCATAACCACGTTGCAGCACCAGCGTCGGGTTCAGCGGCGCCAACCGCAGCTGCGCACGTTCGAGCCGGCGCTGCTGATGCTGAACGCTCCGGCCCAAGGCCTGGGGAAACGCCAGGTCCAGCGCCTGCAGCCTGCTTTTTTCTCGCTGGATGCCGTTATGCAGCGCATGGCGCAGGTCCTGCGCGTGGCCGGCCAGGCGCGCATGCTGGCGCGTCACCAGGTGCGAGGGCCGGCTGACGCGTGATGCGGCCCAGTCCAGGCGCTGGTTGCTGGCCTGCAACTGGCGCTCCACGCCGTAACGCAGCCGGTCTTGCAGGTCGTCCAGTTCCCCCATCCAGACCTTTTGCGGCTGGGCACACAGCTCGGCCGCGGCGGTCGGCGTGGGCGCACGCAGGTCGGCGCAGAAATCGGCAATCGTGAAGTCGGTTTCATGGCCCACGCCGCAAACCACTGGCATGGGCGCGGCCACGATCAGGCGCGCCAGTTGCTCGTCGTTGAAGGCCCAGAGGTCTTCCATCGCACCGCCGCCGCGCACCAGCAGCAGCACATCGACCTCGGCGCGTTCACAGGCCTTGTGCAAGGCCAGGCGCAACTCTTCGGGCGCCTGCGCGCCTTGCACACTGGCCGGGTAGATCACGACAGAGATGTGCGGCGCGCGGCGTTGCAGCGCCGTCACCACGTCGTGCAGGGCCGCCGCACCGAGCGAGGTCACCACCCCGATGGCTTTGGGCATCAGGGGCAGGTTCCGCTTGCGGCCGGTGTCGAACAAGCCCTCGGCTTCGAGCTTGTTCTTGAGCTGGACAAAACGCTCGAACAGATTGCCCTGTCCGGCCTGCTGCATGGACTCGACCACCAGTTGCAGCTCGCCGCGCGGCTCATAAACACCGAGCCGGCCGCGCAACTCGACCAGTTGCCCGTCACGCGGCGCGAAGTCCAGCAGGCCGGCAGCACGGCGGAACATCGCGCAGCGGATCTGGCCCTGTTCGTCCTTTAATGAAAAATAACAATGACCACTGGCCGCACGCGAGAAGCCGCTGAGTTCACCCTGCACCGCGACCGGGTTGAACCGCGCTTCCAGGCTGTCGGCGATGGCGCGCAGCAGCGAACCGACGGGCCAGATGCTCACCCCCGGACGGCCGCCGGGCACCGGCTGTTCCGGCGCGAAGAATGACTCAGACACGGCCAAAGCCCCTGATTTCATGCGGGTAATACTCCACAGAGGCCCACAGGTAGCAGGCAAAACCCGTGGTTTGCTGGGGAGATTCAGACAAATTGGTGCAAGTCATTGATTTTGAATAACTTTATTCTGCTCATTTTTTCATCGTTTTGTCACATGCACCATTTGGCGCGGCCTTGCGGCATATCGCCTGGCACTTGCTCACAAAGTTATCCACAAGTTCTGTGGGTTAAGTCCTACGCGCCAGCGTCTGCATCCTCAGCGAACAGAGGCACGACATAGAGCCAGGGTCAGCCATCGGGGTGGGCCATAATCCACAGCAATTATCAGCTTGGAGATTTGCCCTTGTTTTCGATCATACAAGCCGCTGGCTGGCCGATCTGGCCCCTGATTGCCTGCTCGATTTTGGCGCTGGCCCTGGTTATCGAGCGTTTTGCCAGCCTGAAAACCGCCAGGATCGCACCGCCCAAATTGCTGGACGAAGCCATCACGGTGTCACGCGGCGGCGTGCCCGCCACCGATGTGGTGGCACATCTGGAACAAAACTCCCTGCTCGGCGAGGTGCTCGCCAGCGGTTTTCGCGCCCTGAACACCAACCCGCGCATCAGCGAAGAGGACTTGCGCTCGACGCTGGAAGGCGCGGGCCGGCGCGCGGCACACACGCTGGAGCGTTACCTGGCAGCACTCGCGACGATTGCCTCGGCAGCGCCGCTGCTGGGCCTGCTGGGCACCGTGATCGGCATGATCGAGATTTTTGGCTCGCAGGCTGGCAGCGGCGGCGTGGCCAACGCCAGCGGCGGCAACCCCGCGCAACTGGCGCAAGGCATTTCGATTGCGCTGTACAACACGGCTTTTGGACTGATCGTGGCGATTCCGGCGCTGATTTTCTGGCGCTATTTCCGGGCCCGTGTGGATGGCTACCTGCTGACCATGGAAATTGCGGCCGAGCGTTTTGTGCGGCATCTCAACACACTGCGCAAATAATGGCCCCCACGCTTTTCACTTTGTGTAATTCGC
>JAZKIE010000246.1:0-5695 GCA_040385025.1 Pseudomonadota bacterium
ATCAACGACATGCCGGGCGTGGCCGAAAGCGCGGTGGTCGGGGTGCCGCATCCCGACTTCGGCGAGGTCGGCGTCGCCATCGTGATCGCCAGGCCCGGCAGCACGCTGGACGGTGAGGCCATCATTGCTGCGCTGAAATCGGGGCTGGCCAACTTCAAGATTCCCAAGCGCTGTTTTGTGGTGACCGAACTGCCGCGCAATACCATGGGCAAGGTGCAGAAAAATTTGCTGCGCGAGCAGCACAAGGCGCTGTTCGCGGGCTGAGGGGGTGGCCTAGGTTTTGACGCGTTCCGGCAGCGTGGCCAGCACCACGCCGGCCAGCGCCAGCGCAAACGCTGCCAGCTGCGCCGCGCCCATGGGTTCACCAAGCACACACACGCCGACCAGCGCTGCGCTGATGGGCAGCATCACGGTGAACACACCGGCCCGGCTGGCCGGCACACCCTTGAGGCCGGTCATCCACAGCCACACCGTCCAGACACTGGCGGCCAGCGCGTAAAACAGCAGCAGCAGCCAGCTTGCCGGTGCCACTGCCGCAAAGTCAAAACCCCAGGCCAGCCACAGGCCCATGGGGGTGACCAGCACAAAACCCCAGAGATTGATCAGGGCCGTGATGCGTTTGGCGCCCAGCGCACCGGTGAGCTTTTTGCCGATCACGGCATAGGCCGCTTCGCAGAACACAGCGCCCAGCAGCAGCAAATTGCCCAGCCAGGCCGTGTTTGCAGACAAATTGGCCTCCAGCCCATACGGAGCGTGCGCAGGCAGCTCTGTTTTTGATAGCGAAACGAGGGCGATGCCGAGCACGGCGCAGGCCACCGCCAGCCACACGCGTGGGCTGATGCGCTCGCGCAGGAAGGCCCAGCTCAGCACCGCCACCACGGCAGGGATGGCCGCCATGATGACGCCGGCGGCGACCGCGCTGGACAGGCTGACGCCATACAACATGCAAATCGAAAACAGGAAGTTGCCGAGAAAGGATTCCAGGAACACGAGTTGCCGGGTCTGGCGCGTCATGGGCGCTTCGCCTGCGGGTTTTTTCAGCCAGTGCAGCATGGCCGCGCCGCCTATGCCGAAGCGCAGCCAGGCCAGCAGAAAGACCGGGAAAATGGCGACCAGCGGTTTGGACAGCGCCACATAGCTGCCGACCAGCGACATGCTGAGGGCCAGGCAGGCGTAAGCCAGAATGCGGTTCATGGAACGAGGATCTTTCGGAGGTGAGGCGTCTTTGCTGCCGGTGCTGCAACAATGAGCGGAAATCATGCCTCAATTTGCGAACCGCCCATGATCGCTGAAGCTTCCCGCCTTGTTTTTGTCTATGGCACCTTGCGCCGCGGGGATGTGCGCGACATCACACGCCTGCAACCCGCGCCGCAGTTTGCCGGCACGGCCAGCGTCGGCGGTGTGCTCTACGATCTCGGACCCTATCCCGGCCTGCGACTGGGCGGCGAGGGGCGGGTGACCGGCGAGGTTTATGCCATCAGCGCGGAACTGGAGCAGCGTCTCGACGAGATCGAGGAGGTCTGGCCGCAGCAGACCGGCGAGTACAGCAAGCGCGAGGTGGCTGTGCAGATGGACAATGCGCCGGCCGCTGCCGGGCCTGTTTGCCTGGTCTACGAAATCAATGCTTCACGTCTGGCCGGCTGTCCGGTCATCCCCGGCGGCGACTGGCGCCTCCGCAAGCCCCACTCCTGAGTTCTCAGGCGGTGTGTTCGGCGGGCGATTTCCGCAGAACACCGTGATGTTTGGCCAACATCACGGCGTGCAACAGGTCACATTTCATGATCCGGGAAAATCATTCCATATCGTGATATTTGAAAATGCTGCATCGCGCCAAAATTTCTCAATGCAAGAAAATGATTTCCGCATAACAAAATTTTGTTCAAAGATCGTTGATTTGATTGAAAAAGATTTTTGTCTTATATAAGACATAAGAGCTTCACAAAGTCTTGTAGAAGACTTAAAGTGGAGCCCAGAACAAACAGCACGGCAAGCAAGGAAGTGCAGCGCGGTTTGTCCCCTTTTTCTTTCAACCTCTGGAGTGACCCCATGCCACAGACCCTCACCGAACAACTGAGCCGCGAACAGCAAATTGCCGCCCTCGAAAAAGACTGGGCGACCAACCCCCGCTGGAAGGGCATCAAGCGCGGTTACAGCGCGGCCGACGTGGTCCGCCTGCGCGGCTCCTTCCCGATCGAGCACACGCTGGCCCGCCGCGGCGCCGAAAAACTGTGGGACCTGCTGCACAACGAGCCTTACGTCAATTGCCTGGGCGCGCTGACAGGTGGCCAGGCCATGCAGCAGGTGAAAGCTGGCGTCAAAGCCATCTACCTGTCTGGCTGGCAAGTCGCCGCTGACAACAACAGCTACTCGGCCATGTACCCCGACCAGTCGCTGTACCCGGTGGACTCGGTGCCCAAGGTTGTTGAAACCATCAACAACACCTTCCGCCGTGCCGACGAGATCCAGCACTCCAAAGGCATCGACGCTGGCGACAAGGACTACATCGACTATTTCGCGCCCATCGTGGCTGACGCTGAAGCCGGTTTCGGCGGCGTGCTCAATGCCTTCGAATTGATGAAGGCCATGATCAAGTCCGGCGCCGGCGGCGTGCACTGGGAAGACCAGTTGGCATCCGTCAAGAAGTGCGGCCACATGGGTGGCAAGGTGCTGCTGCCGACCCGCGAGTCCTGCCAGAAACTGATTGCTGCCCGCATGGCAGCCGACGTCTGCGGTGTGCCTACCCTGGTGATTGCCCGCACCGATGCGGAAGCCGCTGACCTGTTGACCTCTGATTACGACGAGATCGACAAGCCTTTCCTGACCGGTGAGCGCACCGCTGAAGGTTTCTACAAGACCCGCAAGGGCCTGGATCAGGCCGTGTCGCGCGCCAATGCCTATGCCCATTACGCCGACCTGGTGTGGTGCGAGACCGGCACACCCGACCTCGACTTCGCCAAGCAGTTCGCTGATGCCGTGCACAAGGTTCACCCCGGCAAGATGCTGGCCTACAACTGCTCGCCTTCCTTCAACTGGAAGAAAAACCTGGACGACGCGACCATCGCCAAGTTCCAGCGCGAGCTCGGCGCCATGGGTTACAAGTACCAGTTCATCACGCTCGCCGGCATCCACTCCATGTGGTACAACATGTACGACCTCTCGCAGGACTACGTCAAGCGCGGCATGACGGCGTACATCGAGAAGGTGCAGGAGCCCGAATTCGCAGCACGCGACCGTGGCTACACCTTTGTGTCGCACCAGCAGGAAGTTGGCACTGGCTACTTCGACGAAGTCACCACCGCCATCCAGGGTGGCAAGTCCAGCGTGACTGCGCTGACCGGCTCGACCGAAGAAGAGCAGTTCCACTGAGCTGATACGCCCTGAAAGCCGCCGCCTTGAGGCGGCTGCCAGCCCGGCCCGCGCTTCATGCGCAGTCCGGGCTTTTTTCTTGGGTTTGTGGCGGTTTTCGCGTAGAGTGCGGCTGATTATTCACGCCAACTCTGCGGGAGAAGGTCATGCCGGACGCCACCATGGGATTCAAACGTACACCTTGCCCGGACTGCCACGGCACCGGCGAGTTGCGCATCGACAGCGAAAATATCAACGAGGATTTCGAGGTCGAGAAACAGACCGTGATCACCGAATGCCCGCGCTGTCTGGGGCTGGCTTTTTTGCCGCCGGGTTCACCAGCGGCGACGTGAGTTCCAAGCTGCCGTAAAATAGCGTCATGTTATCAATCAAGCTGGAAACAGGAAGGATAGTCCGGGTTATGACACCGCGAACTACGACCACGCCTCCAGTTTGGAGTCATCCGGGGCGCTAGCCGCTCACCCAGGTGATTTGTAGCTACTGATTCAATAGCACTCCTCCAATCCAACCTCAAGCAAAGCGCGGCATTTACCGCGCTTTTTTCATTTTCTGAGCCAGACCATCATGATCAAAATTACGCTGCCAGACGCTTCGATCCGAGAATTCCCCGAACCCGTGACCGTGGCTGAGGTGGCTGCGTCGATTGGCGCCGGTCTGGCCAAGGCCGCGCTGGGCGGCAAGGTCAACGGCAAGGTCGTGGACACCAGCTACCTGATCACCGCCGACAGCCCGCTGGCCATCATCACGGCCAAGGACGCTGAAGGCCTGGACATGATTCGCCATTCGGCCGCCCACTTGCTGGCCTATGCGGTCAAGGAGTTGTTTCCCGACGCGCAGGTCACGATCGGGCCGGTGATCGAGAACGGCTTTTTCTACGATTTCTCGTACAAGCGGCCCTTCACGCCGGATGACCTGGTGGCGATTGAAAAGAAAATGACCGAGCTGGCCGCCAAGGATGAGCCGGTGACGCGCCGCGTGTTGCCGCGCGACGAAGCCGTGGCCCACTTCAAGGCCATCGGCGAGCACTACAAAGCCGAGATCATTGCCAGCATTCCAGCCAACGAAGACGTGTCGCTGTACCGCGAGGGCCAGTTCGAGGACTTGTGCCGTGGCCCGCACGTGCCCAGCACCGGCAAGCTCAAATTCTTCAAGCTCATGAAGCTGGCCGGTGCCTATTGGCGCGGTGACCACAACAACGAAATGCTGCAGCGTGTCTACGGCACGGCCTGGGCCACCAAGGACGAGCTGCAGCAGTACCTGACCATGCTGGAAGAGGCGGAAAAGCGCGACCACCGCAAGCTCGGCCGCGAACTCGACCTGTTCCACATCGACGACCACGCGCCTGGCCTGGTGTTCTGGCACCCCAAGGGCTGGACGGTGTGGCAGGGCGTCGAGCAGTACATGCGCAAGGTCTACCAGGACAACGGTTACCAGGAGGTCAAGGGGCCGCAGATCATCGACAAGACCTTGTGGGAGAAAACCGGCCACTGGGACAAGTACCGCGACAACATGTTCACGACCGAGTCGGAAAAGCGCGAGTACGCGCTCAAGCCGATGAACTGCCCCGGCCACATCCTGATCTTCAAGCAGGGCATCAAAAGTTACCGCGACCTGCCGCTGCGCTACGGCGAGTTCGGCCAGTGCCACCGCAACGAGCCTTCGGGCGGGCTGCACGGCATCATGCGGGTGCGCGGCTTCACGCAGGACGACGGCCACATCTTCTGCACCGAGGAGCAAATCCTCAAGGAATGTGTGGACTACACGACCCTGCTGCAGAAGGTCTACACCGACTTCGGCTTCAAGAACATCATCTACAAGGTGGCTACTCGGCCGGCGGCGCGCATCGGTTCCGACGAAAGCTGGGACAAGGCCGAACACGCGCTGATGGAAAGCCTGCGGGCTTCGGGCTGCGAGTTCGAGATCGCCCCTGGCGACGGCGCGTTTTACGGCCCGAAGATCGAATACACGCTGAAAGACGCGATTGGCCGGCAGTGGCAGTGCGGCACCATGCAGGTCGATTTCTCGATGCCGGAGCGCCTGGACGCCGAGTATGTGGGGGAAGACGGTGCCCGCCATCGCCCGGTGATGCTGCACCGCGCCATCGTCGGCAGCCTGGAGCGATTCATCGGGATTTTGATCGAGGAACACGCTGGCGCACTGCCGACCTGGCTGGCGCCAGTGCAGGTTTCGGTGCTCAATATCACCGATGCACAGGCCGAATACTGTCGCGAAATAGCTAAAACGCTTCAAAATCAAGGGCTTAGGGTCAACGTCGACCTGCGCAACGAGAAAATTACGTATAAAATACGGGAGCACTCAATGCAAAAGC
>JAZKIE010000247.1:0-5693 GCA_040385025.1 Pseudomonadota bacterium
CGCGCACGGTGGAGCCGGCCATCGGTGTGTTCGGCAGGCCCTGGCTGAAGGCGGCCTCGATCTCGTAGCGCAACTGGCCGGCGGCTTCCTGCGCGCAGTCCAGGGCCACGCTGTCGGTGATGCGCATGCCGTGGGAGTATTTCGCTTCATGGCCCTTGGCGGCCAACTGCTCATTGACCTGGGGCCGGAAGCCGTGCACCAGCACGATTTTCACGCCCATGCTCTGGATCAGCGCCATGTCCTGGGCCAGGTGCTGCAGCTTGCCGGCGGCAATTGCCTCGCCTGCGATGCCGACCACAAAGGTCTTGCCGCGGTGCAGGTGGATATAGGGCGCCACCGAGCGGAACCAGGGAACAAAGGTGAAATTGAAGACCGCAGACATGGGCGCGCTTTCGGGTTGCAGGAGGGGCAGGGGGCAATGGCAGAGAGTGTAAGGGAGACGCGGGTTTTCATCGAGGTCAAGCCCCTCCCCGCAGCGCCTGCTTCGCCGGATAATGGGCCACGCATGGACAAACTGGCCTATGGGTTCTGGGGGTGCTATTTCGGGACGACCGCACTGATGCTGGCCGGTTCTGCGATGGCGTTCAACCGTTCCCTGCACCGGATATCGCTCAACGCCGCGCTGTCTGCAACAGCGTCCGGTTTTTTTGTGCTCGCCTTTCTGGGTGCGCTGCCGATCCCGGACCCCGACACGCTCTCACGCTTTCTGGCACACGTGGCGATAGCCGCCTCCATGGTCCTGGCCTATCTGCTGTTTTCGATTGTGGGCGCTTTGGACAATCGCAAGGTTCGTCGGCGCACGCAATGGGCGCTGGTGGCTCTGGCGCTGGGCGGTGTGGCACTCGGCTGGCGGCTCCCTGCGGTCCATGCACTGGCGGTCGGCGTGGGCATTGCCTGGTGGCTGGGGCTGGTGGCCCTGGGTGTGGCGCTGCGCAGCGCCTGGCGCGGTGAGCGGCTGGCCTGGCGGGCATTTTTCGGTGTGCTTTTCATGCTGATCGCCATGATTGGCCTGAGCTGGATCGCTTTGGCGCGCGGGCAGGTGCCGTGGCAGGTGCATGCGGTCAGCGCGCTGGCCGGTACCGCCTACCTGACCCTGATGGCGTCGGCATTGTGGGTGCGTTACTCCTACCTGATCGAGCTGAACCAGATCATGGCCCATGGCCCGAGTTATGACCCGGTGACCCGCATGCGGTCTCACACCGAAACCGGGCAAATGATAGGCAACGCCGTCAAACGCCAGCGCGACCAGCCGGTAGCGCTGGGCATGCTGGTGGTGAGCATTGGCAATTTGTATGCGCTGGAAAAATTGCACGGCACTGCAGCGATGAACCATGCCCTGTTTGTCTGTGCGGGGCGTTTGCGGCAGGTGGTGCCTTCCCAGTTTGAGTTGGGGCGTTTTGGCGAAGACGGATTTTTGCTGCTGCTGCCCGAGTGCAGGGACAGCGGCCAACTGATCAAACTGGCACACCGGCTCGTGCCGCGTCTGGCCAAGTCGGTGGCCCTGAACACCAGCATGGATAACACCAGGCGTGAAAGCGAACAAACCCGCTGGCGGGCGGATGTGGGCATCGGCGTGTTGATGGTGTCTGACCCGGCGGCCAAAGTGTCTGTCACGCTGTCCAAGGCACGCGCCATGTCCCGCGCCGCCATGAGTTTTGCCAGCCGCGTGGCCTGGTTTGACCATGCCAGCGGCGAAGCGGTAGAGCTGCCGGTTCTCCCGTCGGTGTGAGACGGTATTTCGTCCCGACGGCGTCCGGGGCGCTTGTCTGCACCGATAATTGAGGGCTTATCCAGGAAGTCCACCTTTTGCCGCCTTTGCCCGTGTCCGTCCCCTTGCAGATCGATTTCCCCGAGTCCTTGCCCGTGTCGGGCAAACGCGAGGAGATCACCGCCGCCATGCAGGCGCACCAGGTGGTCATCGTCTGCGGTGAAACCGGTTCTGGCAAAACCACGCAGTTGCCCAAAATTGCGCTGGCCATGGGGCGCGGCAAGCTCAACTACCCGGCGGGCCAGGGCCGGTTGATCGGCCACACGCAGCCGCGCCGTATCGCTGCCTCCAGCGTTGCCAAACGGATTGCCGAGGAGCTGAAAACACCGCTGGGCGATGTGGTCGGCTACAAGGTGCGTTTCCAGGACCGGCTGAGCCGCGACGCCTCGGTCAAGCTCATGACCGACGGCATTTTGCTGGCCGAGACGCAGACCGATCCGCTGCTCAAAGCCTACGACACCATCATCATCGACGAGGCGCACGAGCGCAGCCTGAACATCGACTTTCTGCTCGGTTATCTGCGCCAGTTGCTGCCGCGCCGGCCCGACCTGAAAGTGGTCATCACCTCGGCGACGATTGATGCGCAGCGGTTTGCCGATTATTTTGCTTCCGCCAAAGGGCCGGCGCCCGTGATCATGGTCTCGGGCCGCATGTTTCCGGTCGAGCAGCGCTACCGGCCGTATGAAGAGTCGCGTGACTACGACCTGAACGACGCGATTGCCGACGGCGTGGACGAGCTCTGGCGCAACCCGCACAGCTCGGGCGACATCCTGATCTTTTTGCCGGGCGAGCGCGAAATTCGTGAGGCGGCCGACCACCTGCGCAAACACCTGGCGCATCAGCCGCTGTTTCGCAACGCCGAGGTGCTGCCGCTGTTTGCGCGGCTGTCCCAGGCCGAGCAAGACCGCATTTTTGACGGCCACACCGGCCGGCGCATTGTGCTGGCCACCAATGTGGCCGAGACCTCGCTGACGGTGCCCGGCATCCGGTATGTGATTGATGCGGGGACGGCGCGCGTCAAGCGTTACAGCTTCAGGAACAAGGTCGAGCAGTTGATGGTCGAGCCGGTGTCGCAGGCCGCCGCCAACCAGCGCGCCGGCCGCTGTGGCCGTGTGGCCGACGGCATCTGCATCCGCCTCTACGACGAGCCCGACTTTTTGGGCCGGCCGCGTTTTACCGACCCGGAGATTTTGCGCAGCTCGCTGGCGGCGGTGATTTTGCGCATGAAGGCGCTGCACCTGGGCACCATCGAAAGTTTTGCCTTCATCGAGCCGCCCCAGGGCCGAGCCATTGCCGACGGCTACCAGTTGCTGGCCGAACTGGGCGCGGTGGACGACGACAACGAACTCACGCCGGTGGGCCGCAACCTGGCGCGGCTGCCGCTGGACCCGCGCGTGGGCCGCATGATTCTGGAGGCCAAAGACCGGCAGGCGCTCGACGAGGTGCTGGTGATTGCCAGCGCGCTCAGCGTGCAGGACGTGCGCGACCGGCCCATGGACAAGCAGGCCCAGGCCGACCAGGCGCATGCCAAGTTTGACGACGAAAAAAGCGAGTTCAGCGGCTACCTCAAGCTCTGGAAGTGGCTGGGCGACGTGCGCGGCGGCCATGACGCGGTGCACAAGCTGACGAATCGCCAGTACGAAAACCTCTTGAGAGAGAACTACGTCAACATCCGCCGCGTGCGCGAGTGGCGCGACATCCACTCGCAACTGCACAGCGTGGTCGGTGAACAAAAGTGGGTGCTGAACGACAAGCCGGCCAGCTACGAGCAACTGCATTTGTCGATGTTGTGCGGCCTGCTCGGCAACCTGGGCATCAAGAACGAAGAAGAGGACTGGTACCTGGGCGCGCGCGGCATCAAGTTCTACCGGCACCCGGGCGCCAAGCTCAGCAAAAAACCCGGCCGCTGGATTGTGGCGGCCGAGCTGGTCGAGACCACGCGCCTGTTTGGCCGCGGCATCGCCAACATCGAGCCGCAATGGGTCGAGCAGGTGGCTGGTCATTTGCTGAAAAAACAGTTGCTGGATCCGCACTGGGAAAAAAAGGCCGCCCAGGTCACGGCGCTGGAGCGCGCCACGCTGTACGGCCTGGTCATCTACAACGGGCGGCGCGTCAATTTCGGCCGCGTCGATCCGGTGACGGCGCGCGAGATTTTCATTCGCGAAGCACTGGTGGCCGGCAACTGGGACACCAAGCTGCCGTTTCTGCAGGCCAACCTCAAGCTGATTGGGCAGGTGCAGGACCTGGAGCACAAGGCGCGGCGCCAGGACGTGCTGGTCGATGAAGAGCTGATTTACGCTTTTTATGACCAGCAACTGCCGGCTGACATTTGCACCGGCGCGGGTTGCGAGCACTGGTACAAGGACGAGGTCAAAAAGCAGCCCAAACTGTTGCTGCTCACGCGCGAGGAGCTGATGCGCCATGAGGCGGCCGGCATCACCACGCAGTCCTTCCCGAAAACGCTGCGGCTGGGCGGCGTCGACTGCCTGGCGACCTACCTGCACGAACCGGGCGACGCCAAAGACGGCGTGACGGTGGACGTGCCGCTGTTTGCCCTGAACCAGGTCAATGAAGAACGCTGCGAGTGGCTGGTGCCCGGCATGCTCAAGGACAAGATCCAGGCGCTGATCAAGACGCTGCACCAGCGGCCGCGCTCGCGCCTGGTGCCGTTGCCCGACACTGCGGCGCGCATGGCAGCCGAGCTGCTGCTGCCCGAAAAATTTGGCGCCGGCTCGCTGACCGATGCGGTGCTCAAGCTGGTGCGCGATGCGACCTCGCTGGACATCAAGCGCAACGACATGAAGCTGGAGATGCTGCCGCCGCATCTGTTCATGAACTTCCGCGTGGTGGACGAACACGGCCGCCAGCTGGGCACCGGCCGCAACCTGGGTGCGCTCAAGGGCGAACTCGGCTCGCAGGCGCGCGGCGCCTTCCAGGCGCTGGCTGGGCTGAAAACCCGCCCGGCGCCCGAATCTGCGCAGGACTCAGAGTCAAATCGGCCTCCAGCCCACAGCGGGCGTGCGCAAGCAGCTCCTGAAACCATAGCAAATCAGAAGCCGCAGCCGGCCCGCACGCCCGAGCGCTACACGAGCTGGAGCTTTGGCGAGTTGCCCGAACTGATGGAAATCAGCAAGGGCAAACAAACGCTGATCGGTTTCCCCGCCTTGATCGACCTCGGCGACGCCGTCACCATCGAAGTGTTTGACGAGCCGGATGTTGCTGCGGCCAAACACCGCGCCGGCCTGCGCCGGCTGTTCTCGCTGCAGATCAGGGACGCGCTCAAGTACCTGGAGAAAAACCTGCCTGACCTGCAGAAGATGGCCACCGCCTACATGCTGGTGGGCCGCGCTGCCGACAATTCGGGCGGCGGCACGCTGGAGGAACTGCGTGAACAAATCATCGAGGTGGCGCTGGACCGCGCCTTCCTGCAGGAACCGTTGCCGACCCACGAGGCCGACTTCAAAAAGCGCATTGACGACGGGCGCGGGCGGCTGACCCTGATTGCCAGCGAAGTCGCGCGCCTGGCGGCCACCATCCTGACCGAGTTTGCAGTGGCCCAGCGCAAGATCAAGGACACGAAAAATGCGGCCGAAGCCTCGGCTGACGCCGCCCAGCAGTTGCAGCGCCTGGTGCCCAAGCGTTTTCTGACGGCGACGCCTTACACGCAGCTACAGCACTTCCCGCGTTACCTCAAGGCCATCACCTTGCGGCTGGAGAAGTGGCGCGCCGACCCGGCCCGCGACGCGGCGCGCCTGGCCGAGCTGCGCCCGCAGGAGCAGCGTTACTGGCGGCTGGTGGCCGAGCGCAAGGGTGCGGCCGATGCGCGCCTGCAGGAGTTGCGCTGGCTGATCGAGGAGTTGCGCGTGAGCTTTTTTGCGCAGGAGCTGCGCACCCCGCAGCCGGTCAGCATCAAGCGGCTGGACAA
>JAZKIE010000248.1:0-17445 GCA_040385025.1 Pseudomonadota bacterium
GGTGACAGCCACCCGGCTGGCGACTGGCCACTTTCCATTTGCATGCGATCCCGGCATTGCACCAGCAACTGGCCCTCGTCCGCTTCACTCATCGCGGCTTGCCGCTCGGCGTTGCTGTGGCCATGACCGACCAGCTCGTCGCCGCGTGCCACGCAGGCAGCCACCAGCTCGGGACAGTGGTCATACAGCGCGGTGTTGATCAAGGCCGCCGCAGGCAGGCCCAGGCTGTCGAACAGCTCCAGGCAGCGCCAGCTACCTACGCGGTTTCCGTATTCACGCCAGCTGTAGTTCAGGACATCGGGTTGCGGGCTGGCCGGACCGATGGCGGCACCGAGCCCCTCGCCAAAGGCAAAGTGCTCGATGTTGAAACCCAGGTACACGGCCAGACCCGCATCGTTGGGCCAGCGATAGGGTTTGCGCTGATGAATCGCCTGGTAGTCGAAGCGGTCGTGTGTTGGCAGGGCGCCCGTGTAGTGTGCTGGCATCGGCTGATCAGAGGACAGCCAGTCCGGCGCGTACCAGCAGCCACTCGGCGCTGTCGTTCCACACGTCCATGTGGGTGATCAGCCCGCTTTTGACCACATAACGGTCCACATAGCGGTTGCCTTCAAAAGGCGTGCCGTCAGGCCACTCACCGTACAAAGTGCCCAGGCTGTAAACCACGGCTTCGTCAGGTGCAGCCCCGTTGGCGCCGGCGGTAACCGTTTCGGTGCGTTCAATCCGCTTTTTCACCCATTTGTAGCGCGATGCGTTGAATTTGGTGCAATCAGCGGGTGCGTTCATGGCGCGACCGCCGGTGAAAAGGATCTTCATGCCGGGTGCTGTAAACCGGCTGGCAGCCACCGGGTCCGGCAGCATGATGAGCCGCAGAAATTCGTTGACCACATCGGCAGCGCTTGTTGGGTCGCCAGAAATGACGTGCGTGGTGTTCAATCAAGATTCTCCTGCGGCTGTCACCGGTTGAAAAAATTATGTTATCACCTCGACATTGGCCAGCTTGGCCACGCCGCGCCATGTGTCTATCTGGGTATTGATCAGCTTGACGAACTCGGGACCGACCACCAGGTTTTTGCGCGGCAAGGTTTGAATGTCTTCCAGCCTGGCCGCAATATCCGGTTTGGCCAGAATTTCCGGAATCAGTGCTGTCAGACGCTGCAGGATGGGCGCTGGCAGGCCCTTGGGTGCAGACAAGCCCAGCCATTGGGAGCCCGTCAGCTTGGGAAAGCCGAGTTCGGCAAAGGTCGGAATATTGGGCAGGGCAGGCAGGCGGTTGGGCGTCGAAACAGCCAGCGCGCGCAGGGACCCGGCTTTGAGTTGGGCAACATTGGTGGTGATGGGATCGAGCACGCTGTCAATTTGCCCGCCCAGCAAGTCCTGCATGGCGGGCGCGCTGCCCTGGTAGGGGATGTGGTCGTGCTGGGGCGCCTTGCCTTCAATCTTGAGCATTTCGCCAAACAAATGGTTGGCAGAGCCAATGCCCGATGAGCCATAACGCACAGGCTTCGTTTTCGCGGCGGTCAGGTACTGCTCCAGTGTCTGATAGGGCGACTGCGCGCGCACCAGCAACACCATAGGCGCCTCAACCAGCATGCCCATGTGGGAAAAATCGTTGACCGGATCAAACGGCATGGTTTTACGCGTGGCCGTTGCATAAATGTGCACCGAGGCATGGCTGATCAGCAGCGTATAACCGTCGGCGGCTTGTTTGGAAACGTAGTCTGTGCCCACCAGGCCGCCTGCACCGGCGCGATTTTCCACCACGACGGTTTGACCCAGTGCCTGCGACAGATGCGGTGCCATCAGCCGCGACACGGTATCGACCAGACCACCCGGCGGGAATTGTGCGACCAGTTTCACGGGCCCACGTGTAGGCCAGGCGCTTTGGGCGCCCACCCATGCGGGAACTGTCAAGGCAGAGACACCTGCGGCCAATATGTGACGACGTTTCATGAAAGCTCCTGAAGGTGAAGGGCTGCATGCGCAGCGATCGATAGGGTGGAGAACGGGTGAGGGCGATGAAGCCGCCCAAGGTCGAGCAACTTGTGTGCCAGCGATGAACGGGCATGTGTGCTTGGCTTGTTGCTGGCGTGAAGACGCCGGGTGCGCAGCGTCGCCGCCGCTCGGGTCAGATGGAGGCGAGGCGCCCGGCCGGCGACTCGGGGCAACTCAGGGGCGGCTCAGCGCGCGTATCATTTCCGCGGCCAGCGTCAGCCGTCGCGGGATGCGGTCTATCAGCACAAACTCTTCTTCCGAAGAATGATAGTTGCCGCCGGGCAGGCCGAAACCTTCCACCACTGGTTTGCCCGACTGCGAGGCCCAGACGGCGTCGGTGCCGCCGTAGGTGCGCGGGATCAGCTCCAGCTTGCCGCCCAGCGCCGCATAAATGCCCTGCGCCATCTCGGCCAGGCGCCGGCCTTCGGGCGAGGCGTTGTAGGCCGGAAAGCCCAGGCCGTCCTGCACGCTGATGCTGGACGACGTGAATTTTTGTTGGTTCACCCGTTGGCGCGCAGCCTGCGACAACTGTGCAAAGGCGGCCGGGTCGGGCACCCGCATGTCGGCGGACGCGTAGGCTTCGCCGCTGCCACCTGGCTGCGCCGTGAGTCCCTCTGCGGTGTCAGCGCTGATTTGTGCGCCCGGCAAAAGCGCGTGTTGAGCGCGTTGCGTCAAGACCTGAAGCAGCGCAGCCGCGTCTGCACCTGCAGGCAGGGCGAGTTCGGCAACAGCATGGGCGCGGTCGGCAATGATGTTGGACACCAGCCCGCCGCCGGCAGAGCGCCAGTGCAGCCGGGCGCCGGGTACGGCAGCAGCCGCTTCGGTCGTGCGCCGTATCAGGTCTGCCATTTCAACCACGGCGTTGATGCCAGCCGCAGGGTTGACACCCGCATGCGAAGCCCGCCCCGTGATGCGAAAGTTCAGCGTGGCAAAACGCTGCCCGGCGGGTGCCAGCTTGTCGAGCGTGCGCGGATCTTCCGCGCGTGCCACCGTCCAGTTCATGCGGGTGCCGGGCACCTGCTGCTGCGCCTCGCGTGAGCGCAGGATCAGATCCGCAAGTTCTTCCAGGGGCCGCGCGTCGGCGGTGGCAAACGGACCGCCGACCTTGAGCCTGACAATCATTTGCCCGACGCCCGAGGTCGCCAGCACAATGCTTTCCTGCGAACCGGTGGGTTCACCGCTCAGAACCACGTCATGGGCCTGGGCCTGCGAGCGGATCAGGTCGCGCGATCCTGCGGAGCCGCGCTCCTCATCGCTGTTGAACACCATGGTGATACGTTCGTAGTCCTGAAAGTCCCGCGCCTTGAGCAACTTCATGGTGTGCAGAAAAACGGCGATGCCGCCCTTGTCGTCGGCGATGCCCGGAGCAATGGCGCGGTTGCCGTTGCGCCGGAAAGGCCGGGCGGCTGCCGTGCCGGCCACATACACCGTGTCCATGTGGGAAATCAGCAAAATTCTGCGTTTGCCCGTGCCCTTGAAAGTAATCACCAGGTTGGGTCCGGCGACACCGTTGGCCGGTGTCATGCGCTCGACCTGGCCCCCCAGTCGTTTTGCAAAATTTTCGATCTGCGTCGCCACGACCGACATCCCGGCCGCCTGGCCGGTCCCGCTGTCTACCGAGGTCAGGTCCCGCAGCGTGTCCAGCACCGCCGCAGCCTCTTGTTCGGCCAGCGCCGGCAACTGCGCATCCAGTTGAATGGCTGAACTGCCCTGGGCGTAAGCCGTCGCCGCGGACAGCCACAGGCTGATTCCCAGCCAGCAAGCAGTCAGGACAGCGGTCGGAGCGGAGCTTGAACGCATGGACGCCTCAGGGCTTGGCCGCAACCTCGACCTTGCCCTTCATGGTGGGATGCAGTCCGCAGATGTAGTCGAAAGTGCCCGCCTGGTCGAATTGCAAGGTCGCTGTTTGTCCCTTGAGCATCACCTCACTGCGTTTGCCCTGCGGGCCCGACAGCGTCACTTGATGCGGCGTCTCATCGGCATTGACCCATGTCACCGCTTGCCCAGCGCTCACCTTGATCGCGCCCGGTCCGAAACTGAAGCCCTCGATCGCCACGTCGCCCGGTCCGCTTTTCTTCGCCACCGTGGCCACGACCGGAAACTTGCCTGCTAGCTTGGCCAGGTTTGTGAGGTAGTCGTCTTTCGCGAAGGGCAGGTGGCACTGATAACACGATGTCAGGTTGGCCTTGTCGTTGACCTTGCCTTCGGGCGAAAACGACTGGTAAATCCAGTCGCCATTGCGCAAATCTGCGGGAATGTCCTGGCCCCAGCCGGCCTTTTTCTGCATGGAGTTGACGACGACCAGTTTGTCCTTGATGAAACGCCCGTTCGCATCCCGCAGGGGTTTGCCGTCGGCGTCGAGTTTGGCCATGTATGCCGCCAGCGTGAGGATGGTGCCATCGGGAATGGGTTTGCCTTCGCGTGCGGCCTTCACCGCTTCGGCGCTGCCATAAAACTCGCGAAACTGCTTGGTGTCATGCCGGTCCACGGTGGCGTACAACACGCCTTTTTGCCAGTCCTCCGGGAACGCCAGCCGGTTCGGTCCCCCCGGCACCACGGCTTGACCGGTCGCATTAAAGGCCCCCGTACAGACGGCGATGGCAGCCAGGCCCAATGTGGTGTTGGCAAGTATTTTTCGCATGGAATTCTCCTTGGGGTTGTGGTCAACGCAGGCGGCAAATCGGCAACGGTTTGAGAGTCACAGAAAAAGCGGGGCGGCGCAATGAGGGAATCTCAGAATCAGCCGCCTTTGGCGTCAGGCCGCAAATCCGCAAGACTTCGCCCAGCGCCCCGTCAAGGCCGCACCCCCGGTGTTTCGCCCGGCAGACCTTTGCCGCGCGCCGCCAGGTACAGCTCCAGTTCGACCAGTTCCTGCGCGCCATAGGCAAAGGGTTCGGCGCGTACGCCGCTCATGCAGCCGCGCAGGCGCCGCTGCAATGAGCCCATGGCCTGCCACTCCAGCCGGTAAACCGGATAACCCGTGGGATGGGCCTGCGGGATCAGGCTGCTGCCGAGGCGGCCACCGGCGTTGTTGTCGTGGCATTGCGCGCAGGACAGGTTGAGCTGGCCCATGCGCTGCATGAAACGTTGCTCGCCCAGCTTGCGGAAGGGCTCCAGCCGCGTGTCAGTCGGCGGCGCCAGCGGCAAACCGCGTGACTGGAAGGCGACATAGGTCTCCAGGCTCAGCAGTTCCTGGCTTTCAGCGCGCAAGGGTGCGGCTTGCTGATGCTGCTGGCGGCATTGGTTGATGCGCTGGCTGAGTGTGACGGGCCGGGACAGCCGCTCGTCAAAGGCCGGATAACGCGCCGCGACGCCGCGCATGCTGCTGCTTGCTGCGGCATGGCAGGCCACACAGGCTTTGCCGCTCTGGCCGGCGGGCTGGCTCCACAGCGCTTCACCGTCCTTGACCCACAACATCGCGGGATTGAGGGCATCGTCTTTTTGCATGGCCTGGGTGGATGGCCCCATGAACTCGAAGCCGGAACGGCGTGTTTCACTGGCGGCAGGGGTTTGCGCGAAGGCGCCAGAGCCTGTGGCCAGGAAGACCAGCATGATCAGCCCGGCACATCCTGGCGTCCTCATGCAGTGACGGTGAGTTTCAGGTTTTCCGTCTGCGAAAACCCCTGGTCACCTTCCCAGGTCAGGGACAGCGTGCCGCTGTCCGTGGCGACGGTGTGGAAGGCCACATAGGGATTGGCTGCAACCGCAGAGAACATTTCGGCGCTGAACACCAGTTCGCCGTTGTAACGGCAACTGAGCCGCCGGATTATGTCGCGCGGCAGGGTCTTGCCGTCTTCGCCGGGGCGAAAGCCGGTTTCCATCGGATGGGCAATGGTGGTGCGGATCTCGATGACCTCGCCGTGTTTGGCGGTAGCCGGTGCGTTGATCAGTGTGCGCGCCATCAGGGGTCGCCTTCTATGCAGGCGGCCAGTGTGACGATCACATTGACCGTGTGCGACCAGAAGCTGCCGTCGCTCAGTTGCGCAACAGCCACCAGTTGCTGCGAGGTCGCGAGGCGAATTCGTGTGCTGACCGTGGCCTTGCCGGCGCGCGGACCCAGCGTGAACTTCGCCACATCACGCTGCGGGTTTTTCTCGTTGAAGATGGCAATCGCCCGCACATGTTCACCGGCCGTCATCGGGCTGTCCACCGTCACGGTCAGCGGCACGACGTTGCCGTTGTCCACCAGCTCGGCAATGTCCAGCCTGACCTTGCCACGCTGCACCGGGGCACCGCCCGCATAACTCGCCACCGCCGCAGCCAGCTCATCAGTGCTTGCAGCGGCGGGGCCCATGCGCACCCAGGCACCCATCGCCGCGCCACTGACCAACAGTCGGCGGCGGGTAAGCGGTTTTGTGCTGGGCAAAGGGCGCATGGCTTCCCGTCAATCACGCAGGGTGAGCAGGAAAGCCACCACATCTTCAATCTGCTGCGCCGCCAGCAGCGGCTGGCCTTGCCAGGCGGTGCCTACCCGGTTCAGGCCGTCGGTCTGGTAGTAGGCCGGCATCAGGGTTTGCGGGTTCAGGCGCCGTGCGTCGACCACGCGCAGGCGCAACTGGCCCTCTGACCAGCGCGCGCCTGCGCCCGCCAGGTCGGGCGCCAGGTTGCCCTGAAAGCGTTCTTCGGGAAGCGGCCCGGCATGGCACAACAGGCACAGACCGGCCTGCCGGCTCGCAACAATTGCGCGACCGCGTGCTGCGTCACCGGGCAGGCCGGTCAGGGACTCGGGCAGGGCATCACCGACGATGCGCAGCGGCAGCGGCAACGGGCCGGGAAGCCCCTGCGCGCAGGCAAGCGCCGGCAGCATCGCGGCAGCCAACACCAGTGTTGACGCCCACGCCGCTTGCGTCATGCCTTGAGGCTGTGGTTCTTCAGCGGCAGCTCGCGGATGCGTTTGCCGGTTGCCGCAAACACCGCATTGAGGACGGCCGGCGCCGCCACCGCAATCGTCGGCTCGCCGACGCCGCCCCAGAAGCCGCCCGAGGCGACGATGATGGTCTCCACGGCCGGCATGTGCTGCATTTGCACCACCGGGTAGGTGCTGAAGTTGTCCTGCTCGATGCGCCCGTCCTTCTGCGTGCACTCGCCGAACAGAGCGGCCGACAGGCCGTAGGCAAACGAGCCTTCTACCTGGGCCTCGATCTGCTGCGGGTTCACGGCATAACCGGGGTCGGTGGCGGCGACGATGCGGTGGATTTTCAGGACGCCTTCCTTGTCCACCGAGACCTCGGCACAGGCCGCCACATAACTGCCGAAACCCATGGTCTGGGCCAGGCCGCGGTAGACCTTCTGGCCGCGCACGTCCGGCGGTGGCACCTCCCAGCGCACACGCTCTGCCACGGCATTGAGCACCGCCAGGTGTTTGGGGTGGCTGGCCATCAGCTTGCGGCGCAGCGCCAGCGGGTCCTGCTGCGTCGCCGCCGCAATCTCGTCGAGAAAACACTCGAGGTAAATGGTGTTCTGGTTCAGGTTGACGCCGCGCCAGAACCCCGGCGGCACGCTGGGGTTGCGCATCGCGTGGTCGATCAGCAGGTTGGGAAAGCTGTAGCCGATCGAGGCCTCAGGGCCCGGCGCGTTCAGGCCCTGGAACTGCACAGGATCCAGGCCATTGCGGATGTTCTGCGGAAACACGCCCGCCAGGATGGACTGGCCCGAGATGCGCATGTGCAGCGCGGTGATGTTGCCCTGCGCATCCAGCCCGGCCTGCAGCTTGCACTGCGTGACCGGGTGGTAGCGGCCGTGCAGCATGTCTTCCTCGCGCGACCACAGCAGCTTGACGGGCACACCCGGCATCTGTTTGGCGATGTCCACTGCCTGGCGCACCCAGTCATGTATTGCACCACGCCGGCCAAAACCGCCGCCCAAATGAATCTTGTAAACCTCGCACTTCGACGCGGGCAGGCCAGCGGCCTCCGAGGTGGCAGCCAGCGCCGCTTCACCATTTTGTGTGGGGGTCCAGACCTCGCAACGCTCGGGTGTCCAGCGCGCCGTGGCGTTCATGGGCTCCATGGTGGCGTGGTTCTGATGCGGGTAGGCGTAGACAGCTTCGATGCGGCGCGCCGCCGAAGCCAGTGCGGCTTTGGCATCGCCGTTCTGGTTGCCGACCACGGCGTCGGTCGCGTCCAGCCCGGCCTTGAGCATCTGCGCCACGCTGGCGCTGGAGTTGGCGACGTTCGGTCCGTTGTCCCATTCGATGGGCAGCGCGTCGAGTGCGGTCTTGGCGCGCCACCAGGTGTCAGCCACCACGGCCACGGCACTGTCACCGACACGCAGCACTTTTTTCACACCGGGGCGTTTCTCGATGGCGGCCGCGTTGAAACTTTTGAGTTTGCCGCCGAAGACCGGGCAGTCCTTGATGGCCGCATTGAGCAGGCCCGGCATCTTCAGGTCGGCGCCGTAGATTTGCCGGCCGGTGACCTTGTCGAGGGTGTCCAGCCGCGCCAGGCGTTTGCCGACCAGCTTCCAGTCCTTGGGGTCCTTCAGCGTGACCTGGGCCGGAGGCGTCAGTTTGCCGGCCGCGATGGCGACTTTGCCGTAGGTCGTTGTGCGGCCGCTGGGTGTGTGCGTGATGACGCTGCTGGCTGCACTGCATTCAGACACCGGCACTTTCCATTCATCGGCGGCCGCCTGCACCAGCATCAAACGTGCGGTGGCGCCGCCCTTGCGCACATAGTCGTGCGACTCGCGGATGCCGCGGCTGCCGCCGGTGGAGAAGTTGCCCCAGGCGCGGTTGCGCGCCAGGTTCTGGCCGGGTGTCGGGTATTCGGTGGTCACCTTGGCCCAGTTGCATTCGAGTTCCTCGGCCACCAGCTGTGCCAGCCCGGTCAGGCTGCCCTGGCCCATCTCGGAGCGCGCAATGCGGATGATCACGGTGTCATCGGGCTTGACCACCACCCAGGCGTTGATTTCCGGCGTGGGGTTGGTCTGGGCCAGCGCCTGGCCCGCGAGCGGGATGTGGAAGGCCACGACCAGCCCGGCCGAGGCAGAACTGGCGAGGAAGCTGCGGCGGCTCAGGACGCCCGCAGGCAGGGGAAGAAATTCCGAAGGTGCAAGGCTCTGCTGCTTCATGTTGTGCTCCCGTCGGTGTGCTGGATCGCCAGCGCGGCACTTTTTGTGTTGCCGCCGGCCGCCACCACCTTGATGGCCGCACGCACCCGGTTGTAGGTGCCGCAGCGGCAGATGTTGGTCATGGCCTGGTCGATGTCGGCGTCGCTCGGGTTCGGCTTGGTTTTGAGCAGGGCCACCGCCGTCATCACCATGCCGCACTGGCAGTAGCCGCACTGCGGGACATCAAGCGCTGCCCAGGCTTTTTGCACCGGGTGCGAGCCGTCGCGTGACAGGCCCTCGATGGTGACAATTTTCTGATTGGCGCCGACGCTGGAGACCGGCCTGACACAACTGCGCGTGACGACGCCGTCGATATGCACGGCGCAGGCGCCACATTGCGCAATGCCACATCCGTACTTGGTGCCGGTGAGCCCGAGTTGCTCCCGGATCACCCAGAGCAAAGGCGTGTCCCCCTCCGCCTGAAACTCCCTCACGCTGCCATTGACGTTCAGTTTTGCCATGCTTGCGCTCCTGTTTTTCAAGATGTGTAAATCGGTCACCGCGACAGATCGTAATCCTGACGCCAGGCAAATGCATCTGCAGGCGCTATACCTGAGTAAAGGGGCTTGAGAGTTGCTTCGAGATCGTGCCGCAATCTTCCGGGTAAACCCTTGCCTGCAGTCATCTTTGCATGCCAGCAACTGGTGTTGCGGCGCAGACGCCTGCCGAAAAGAACAATCAGCCCGACCCCGCAAATGCGTTGCAGATCCGCCTCTGTTGGCCAACCAGGGCAAAAAAAATGCATCACTGGAATTATTTTTTTTTCATGCGCCCCGCTGCGTTGGGGTCGGTTGATTTATGCCGCAATAGGAAATAGGTAACACATCAAGGAGAGCCAAACCGGCTGAAGGTAAGGCAGAAGAATCAAGCGCTACGTCATAAGAATTCATCCGTACAAAAGCCGCAAAAAATCCTGTCTGGCCCTCCGGGTTAATAAGTCACAAGGGCCGCCTTGCAGCAAGTTTGACAATTGATTACCGTGAATTAGTTAACGCATTAGTCATGGGTTTTCTGCCTCTTTTTCTGGAAAACCTCGTTGTCAAACTTTTCCGGATGATGTGGAGCAGGGCATGAAACGGATCGGCAAAAAAAGTGTTTTCCGACGGCCCCGCATCGTGCGGCCAGGTGCCGTGGGCCTGGCAGGCTGGAGCATTTGCCTGATGGCCCTGGCTCAGGTCGTGCCGCCCACCACCGACCCCGGCCGCCTGCGCGAACGCTTCGACATCCCGCCTTCGACCGATGCAGATACGGTGACGCCCGAGCTCAAGCCGCAGCCACCTTCTGGCTTGCCAGAGACGCTCAAGTCCGTCCGTGTGACGCTTGAGCGCATCCGTGTCGAAGGCTCCAGCGTGCTGCCTGCGGCTGTGCTTCAGTCCCGCACCGACGCTTACATCGGGCGCGAAATCACCGGCGGCGACATCCTTCAACTGGCTTCGGAGCTGACTGTGATGTACCGCAATGCGGGCTACATCCTGTCGCTGGTGCTGGTGCCGCCGCAGTCGCTGGCTGATGGCACATTGACGCTGCGTGTCATTGAGGGCTACATCAGCGCAGTGACGATTCAGGCCGGTGAAGGTGTGAGCACGCATGTGCGTGAAGCGCTGGCCGGTATCGGTGAACGCATCAAGGCATCGCGGCCGCTCAACGCGGCGGTGCTGGAGCGTTACCTGCTGATTGCCAATGATTTTCCCGGCATTGAACTGCGCAGCATTTTGTCGCCATCCCAGGCCCAGGCTGCGGCTGACCTCACGCTTGTCGCCAGCGTCAAGGCAATAGAAGGCTTTGCGTCTGTCGACAACTACGGCTCCAGGTACCTGGGTCCCGGCCAGATCCTTGCCGGCGTCACGGGCAACCAGTTGCTGGGCGTGAATGATCAGTGGCGCGCCATCGCCGTGGGCACGGGGGACCGGGAGATGGCCTATGCCCAGCTCTCATACAGTCAGGTCGTCAACGCTGGAGGCCTCAAGTTGTCTGCGGCCGTGTCGCGGGCCCGCACGCAACCGGGTGATGTGCTCAGTCCCTTCGATGTGCGAGGCGCGGCCGATACCAGCTCGCTCTCGGCGAGTTATCCGCTGCTGCGCTCGCGCAATGAAAGCGTGCTTGCGCGCATCACCTACGAACATGCGGATATCCGCACCGACATCCTCGGCAGCCGCGTGATCGAGGATCACATTCGCGCCCTGCGCCTGGGTTTGAACTGGCGTGTGCTGGACCGCTTTGACGGCCAGAACGTGCTGGAGGTGGATTTCAGCCAGGGCCTGGGGGGCACCGAAGAAGGTGATCTGCTGAAAAGCCGGGCCGGCGCCAGGGGCGTGTTCAACAAACTGACGTTCGACTATGAACGCGCCCAGTTCTTCAGCGCCAGCACCAGTCTGGCTTTCGGCATCGCCGGTCAGTGGGCCAACACGCCTCTGCTTTCATCCGAGCAGTACGCACTCGGCGGCCGCCGCTATGGCCGGGCCTACGAACCGGCGGAACTGGTCGGTGAACGCGCGCTGGCTTTGCGCATCGAGCCACGTTATGCCGGCGCGCTGGATGCGCCGGGTTTTCGCGCCTACCAGACCTTTGCGTTTTATGACATCGGCAGGGTGTGGCGGGTGGGCGCCCCTGCTGCCGGTGTTGCGGCCAGCCAGAGCCTGGCGTCGGCGGGAGTGGGCGTGCGCCTGTTCCTGCAGAACAACGTGGCAGCCAGCTTCGAAGCTGCCTTGCCGCTGACCAAAACCGTTGCGAGCGCAGGCAGCAGCGCCAAGGACATCCGCCTGCTGGGGTCTGTGCTCATGCGGTTTTGACCCACCGCCTGCCACCATGAATCGAGGTGATCCATGACATCCGTTCTTCAGACAGCCCAAGCCGGATCCTGCCGCCGGCGTGGACGTTCTGCATCTTTTGTGCTCAAGGCGCTGCCGTCAGCACTGATGCTGGTTTTTGCCAATGCGGGATGGGCGGTGGATCCCGCTGCCAGCCTCAATGTCGGCGGGGCCGCCGGTCTTCCCCAGAACGGTAGCGTGCTGTCAGGCGAAGCGCGGGACGCCATGTCGACCGACGGCAAGCACCTCACCATCACTGCGGCCAACCGCGCGGTACTCAAATGGGGATCGTTCAGTGTGTTTGAAGGTAAAACGCTCGAGTTTGTACAGCCCCCGGGCGGTGCCGTGCTGAATCGTGTCGAACTGGGTGCCGACGCATCGCGGATTCTCGGAACCCTCAAAGCCAATGGCACGGTCATGCTGATGAACCCCAATGGCGTGATGTTCGGGTCTGCTTCAAACGTGAATGTAGGTGCGTTGATCGCAACAACAGGGACCATCGACAAGGACGTTTTCATCAATAGCGGCCGGGCAGTCATCACGGGCGCAACCGGAAGCCTGGTCAATGAAGGCAATCTCCAGGCCACCGCCGGCGCCAGCGGTCTGGTCGCGCTGGTTGCGCCATCGGTCATCAACCGGGGTGTGATCACTGCCACTGGTGGCAGGATTGTGCTCCAGGGTTCCGACGCGACGACCATTTCGATCAATGGTGGCCTGTATGAGTTTGCGATCCCCGGTGCTTCGACCGGCGTCGAGGTCAGCAATGCCGCAGGCGCCACCCTCGATGCAAAGACCCTGTATCTGGGCGTGGGTGATGCAGCCAACCTGCTCTCGGGCGTAATCAATCTCGAGGGCATTCAGCAGGCCAGCAGCGCCATCGTCGTCAACGGCGATGTGGTCGCGCTCAAATCGGCCTTGCAGGCCCCGAGTGTCAGCGGCAACTCGAACACGGTGAATGTTTCCGGGGCGGGGCGTATCCAGGATGGCGTGAAGATCGCGAAGTCCTGGGGGACGGTCAATGTGGCCGCAGGCACCTATGTGCAGCCGGCCACCCTGACGATAGACAAAAGCCTGACCCTGAGCGGTGCCGGGGAGGGCGCGACGCTCATCGACGCGCAAGGCGTCGGCGGTTACGGCATGGAGGTCACGGCGGACAACGTGACGCTGAAGAACTTCACGCTGTATGGCCCCAGTGCCAATATCGAGTCCGCTTACGGCATCAAGGTCTCACCTACCGGCAACGCCGCCTCTGCGCGTTTGCACGACTTTTCAATTCGTGATGTGACGATTCGCGGATCGGGCAAGGCCGAACTGGACCTCAACGGCGTGGTCGGAGCCGTGATCGACCGCGTGACAGCCGATGGCGCGCCGGTCGGCGGCGGAGCTGATACGCGGGGTGCAGGCATCCAGATCACTGACAGCGCCAATGTCACCGTGCGCAATTCCACCACCCGCAACAACCTGTGGGGCGGTCTCGCGCTTTACCAGGCCAATATCTACCGCAATCAGCAGGTCAACAATATTACTGTGGAAGCCAGCAACAGCTTCACCGAGCGCAACCCGGTCTACCTGCAGGACCTCTCCGCCAGTCGCGATTTCGGCACGCTGAGCATCGCCGGCTTCGACCATGCAGTGCGCAACGGCTCGTCCACCAACAACAACCATCAGTACACCTGGCTGCAGGCGTCCCGCCAGGACGCGTTTGACTTTGCGGTCAACCTCGGTGCGTCAGGGTCGAGTTATGTGCAGGGCTGGAACGGCGCCGCCGCGGCCCAGAATTTTCAGGTGGGTACCGGCAGCCTGCTGGGCGGCGGCACCCAAGCCATGTTCATCGGGACAGCCGTTGACGCCGCGGGGACGGGTGCGGCGGTGGACGTCTACGCGGGCACCTATGCGGAGCAACTGTCGCTCAACAAAACCGGCCTGACGCTGACCGGGCATCAGGGCGCCAAACTGGTGGTTCCTGATGCGACCGAGGTCAACGGCATCACCATCGCCGCCAACAATGTGACAGTCACCGGCATGGAAATCGCGGGACCGGCCACCAGCGCATACCTTGACCATGCCTGGGGCAACAACATCTCCCGTGGTATCGCTGTGGGCAATGGCATCACCGGTTTCACCATCAGCAACAACAACATCCACGATGTGCGCAATGGCATCCTGATCGACGGGCGCAATACCGGCAGCGTGACCGGCAACCGCATCGACAACACCAAGAGTGCCCTGTCCGTGCAATACACGGACGGCAGGGATATCGCCATCTCCGGCAATACGCAGGGGACACGTGGCAACGAGTGGGGCACCAACCTGCATCTGAATGGCCACATGGTCGACTCGACCATTGTCGCCAACAGCACGCCGATCTCTGCTGCCCCCAGCCTGCCGTGGCAGCAGGCCCTGCTTGACCTGAGCACGGCCAATGCCGGTTGGTCGGTGCAGGACCAGGCCTATACCTCGTCGAATCGCACGCACGTCAACGTCGCGACCGGCGGCTCGTCGAGCGCACAGGGCAGTGCCTTGAACCCTCTCAACACTGTGCAAGGTGGCATCAATGCCGTGGTCACCGGAGGAACGGTCAAGGTCGATGCGGGGACATTCTCCGAAAATGTCAGCATCAACAAATCTTTGACACTGGATGGTGCGGGCAGCACGCAGACCATCATCAAGGCGCCATCGGCCAACAGCGGAGAGGCGGTTGGTATTCAGGCATCCGGGGTCACCCTGTCCGACCTGTCGATCAATGACTCCTACTATGGGGTTCACTTGAAGGGAACCTCCAACAACGTGACGATGGACCGGCTGGCTTTCAACAACAACCGGTATAGCGTGCGTAGCGCGGGGGACACCAAAGCTGACAACTTCCGCATGCTTAACAGCACCATCAGTGGCGGGTTGATCGGCTTTCAGACCTACAACAACTACAGCGCAGGCGCCGGCAGCGCATCCTTCAAAAACGCGCTTTTCGAGAACGTCACCGTGGACGGTCCGACCTTCAAGGGTTTCTACTTTGAAGCGGCTGACAACCTCACGATGAGGAATGTCACCGTCGCCAACGCAGGTAACATCGGCAATGACTCACTCCTGTACGGTGCAGGGATCGACGTCAACCTGAAGTATGGCGCCTATGGTTCGCTGAACTTCGACAATGTGGTGGTCAGGAACTCCGGTGCGAGTTCAGGCAGCGCGACAGCCGCGGCGGTGGTGATCAAGACGCGCGGCATCGCTGGCGACAGCAGCGACTACGCCCGTTTGCCGGCCAGCCTGCAAAGCGTCAACATCACCGGCGGCAGCATCGAGGGCAGCAACCAGACCGGCTTGCGCATTGAGACCCTGAGCAACGGCAGTGGCGGCCAGCCTGCCGTCACCATCAGCGGCACGCAGTTCATGAACAATGCCGGCAAAGACATCGTGGTCGACAACACCTCGGTCGACGCGCGCGGCGCGGTTTTCGCAGGTGCGGCCGACGGCTTTGCAGTCGAAGACCGCGTGACACACGCGCTGGACACCACCGGGCGCGGCCTGGTCACCTGGACCACCGGCAATGTGTACGTTACCCAGAACAGCGGCAGCATCCAGCGCGGCATTGACGCCGCAGGCATCGGGGATACCGTGAATGTGGCCAGCGCGAACTTTGCCGAGAACGTGGCGGTGAATGCCCGCCGCGACCTGGCCTTCAACGACACGCGCCTGCAAAGCCTGACGCTGGGCAGCGGTGCGGCAGGATCGGGGGTTGGTGGCTCGGTGACCGCCGAGGGCACCGGCGGCTTTGTGTTCAATGCGCCGGTCAGGCTGCTGGCCGACACCACGCTGGCGACCACGGGCGCCGACATCAGCTTCAACGGTGACATCCAGAACGCCGGCAGTGTGGCGCGGGGTCTGCGGCTGGTCACCGGTACGGGTGTCACGCGCGGCAATGTGTTCATGACGACGGGCGGCTCGGCGGCCGCGCCGCTCGGCTATTTCGACGTCAGTGCCCATTCATTCAGCCTGGCCAGTACGCTGTGGGTGGGGGCGTACAAAATCGATGCGCTCGGCAACGTGAGATTGAGCAACAGCACGCTGCGCGCGCAGGACAGCAGCGCGGCCAGCACCCTGAACGCAGGCGGCGACGTGACAGGGTCGACCATCAGCCAGGGCAGGGTCGAGGTGACCAGTGAGGGCGACATACAGGCCAACATCGCCGGCACCGACGTGGTGGCACAGGCCCAGGGCACGATGGATGTTGTGGTCACGGCGTCCCAGAGCGCCACGCTGACGGCAGACTCCATTGTCGCCACGATCACGGCGGCGGACGTGGTGGCGACATCCCAGGGGGACATGAACGTGGTCGTGGTAGCCAGCGGCTCCACCTCGCTCGCAGGCGATTCGGTGGTGGCCAATGTGACGACAGCTGTGCTGACCGTGGAGGCCGTCAACGATGCGCAAATCTCCGGCGCCGCCTCTCAAGTCACGCTGGACGCGCCACGCGGCAGCGTCAGCGGCAGCTTCGGGCAAGTGAGCAATACCGGCAGCGGGCTGGTCAATGTCAACGGCAAGCCCCAGGGCAACCAGAGCCTGTCGAGCAACACCGAGAACAACCGCGTCCTGCCGGCCGGCGGGGTGCTGGACGGCGGTGCAGAAGGCGGTGCGGTTCAGGCGGCCCAGATCGGGGACCTGACGCGGCAAGGTACCTCCGACATCGCTCTGAGCACACCTGAAGCGGCGGGCGACGCGCTGGATGGCGGACGCGCGGTGGAATTGGACATGTCGCCGCGCCAGCCGCGTGGCAAGAACAACAACAAGAAGGAGCAGGAAAAAGAGCAGGGCGAATAAGCCGATATCGTGTTTGGGCCGCCCAGCGAAGACCGCCCTGATCGCCTGACTGCCGCACTTGTTCTGCCTTGCAGAACCACCAGCGTCGCCAAGGTGCCAGTGGCGCTTGTTTGGGCGGACATTCGGGGGCAAACCCGCTAGGCCCATCGCGGAGCGGCGTTCCAGAATAGGTTTTCCCTTTTGGAGAAACCATGCTTGACCCTGATTCTTCGCGCACCTTGTCGCGCCGCCGCTTTAATCTCGCCATCACGGCCGGTGCCGCTACGGTGTGCGCCCCCTTGCTGGCGCAACCGGCCTGGCCGAACAAGCCGATCCGCATCATCGTGCCTTACACACCGGGCGGCTTCACCGACCAGATGGCGCGCATGGTTCAGATGGGCCTGCAAAACCGCCTGCAGCAAACCGTCACCATTGACAACAAGCCGGGCGCCAACAGCATCATCGGGGTGGACCTGCTGGCCAAGGCCCCGGCCGACGGCAGCACCTTTGCGGTGGTCATCGCAGCTTACGCCGCCAACACCACGCTGTACCCCAAGCTGCCCTATGACCCCCGCAAGGACCTGACCGGCGTGTCGCTGATGGGGGTGTCGCCGCTGCTGGCTGCCGTCAACAATGACGCACCTTTCAAAACCGCGAAACAGCTGATTGACCATGCGCGCGCCAACCCCGGCAAGATCAGCTTTGGTTCCTCAGGCAACGGCTCCGCAGCGCACCTGACCAGCGA
>JAZKIE010000249.1:0-1745 GCA_040385025.1 Pseudomonadota bacterium
ATCCACGATGCGCGCATGGCGGTCAAAAGCGGCCAGCACATCGCCCGCCTGCAATTGGTAAAACGCCAGGCGCGGAACAATCTGCGGGTAGGCCAGCACACGTTCGAGTTCATTGCGCATGGGCTGTGTGCTGATCCAGTCCAGCGTGCCGGCCTGTAGCGCCTGCAGCAAGGGGGCGGTGGCTGCATCCCCGAACACAAACAGGTCCAGCACGATGTTGGTGTCCAGCACCACCCGGTCGCCGGCCTGCGGCTGTGTGTCCATGGCGCGTTGCTCAGGACGCGGCAGCGGGCTTTTTCTCGCGCGCCGAGCCGGCCACCATGTCAAAGCGGAAGAGACGGCATTCGATCGGGCCGTTCCACATCGGCACGCGGCGCGATTCCTTCAGGCGCATCTTCTGCGGCAGCTTCATGTCGGGCGTCAGCACATGGGCGGTCCAGCCGGCGTAGTTTTTCTTCCAGTGGCTGGCCAGTTGCGGGAAGAAGTCTGCCACCTGTTCGCCGCTGTCACTCAGCGCCTGCTCACGGCTGGGGTTGGCGCTGCGGTCACGCCGGGGCGCAGCGCCGGATTCGTCACGGTCATCGCCGGTATCACGCACCAGTGGTTGGCCGAATTCGTCGATGGCCTCGCCCTGAAACTGTGTGGTGCGACGCTGGTCGCGCCCCTGCACCGCCGGGATGCCAGCAACACCGGCCACATCGATACGTTCGCCATACGGCGGATTCACCAGCATCACGCCCGAAGGCGCGGGCGGCATGCGCTGCAGCGCGTCGCCGCCGCGCAGTTGCACCACATCAGCCACGCCGGCGCGTTCGGCATTGCGCTGGGCAAAATCGACCATGCGGAAAGACACGTCGCTGCCGAACACGGGCGCGGTCGGTGCGGTGATGGCGGCTTCGGCCTGGTCCAGCAGGCCTTCCCAGACATGCGGTTGGAAGGGCACAAATTTTTCAAACGCAAAACGCCGGCCCATGCCGGCGGCGACGTTGCGTGCGATCTGCGCCGCCTCGATGACGATGGTGCCGGAGCCGCAGCAGGGGTCGTACAGCGGCACGCCCTGCTTGCACAAGCCGTTCTCGCCACTCCAGCCGCTGGCGGCCAGCATGGCCGCGGCCAGGGTTTCTTTCAGTGGCGCATCGCCCTTGTCCTCGCGCCAGCCGCGCTTGAACAGCGGCTCGCCCGAGGTGTCGATGTAGAGCGTCACGGTGTCTGTCGTCAGGTGCGCGTAAATGCGCACATCGGGCCAGCGTGTGTCCACATCGGGGCGCACATCGTATTTGTCGCGGAAGCGGTCGGCGACCGCGTCCTTGATCTTCAGCGCGGCAAAGTTCAGGCTGGTCAGCGGGCTATGCTGCGCGGTGATTTCGATCTTGAAGGTTTGCTTGGGCGTGAACCAGATCTCCCAGGCCACGGCGGCGGCGGCGTTGTAGAGGTCCTGTTCGCTGCGGTAGCTGTTGTGCTGCAGCTCGATCAGCACGCGCTGCGCGAGTCGGCTGTGCAGGTTGAGCTGCAGCGCATCGCGCCAGGAGCCGGACACCTGCACGCCGGCGCGCCAGGCCTTGCCCGTGCTGCCGGTGATGTGTTTGACCTCGGCGGCCAGCAGCTCCTCGACGCCGGCGGCGCAGGGCAAAAACAACTGGAGCTGATTCATAAAGATTTTCTGAGGTTGGCGGGGGCGATGCGCAAGGCCTCGCGGTATTTGGCGACGGTGCGGCGCGCGCACTCGATGCCCTGCTCCTTGAGCA
>JAZKIE010000250.1:0-3076 GCA_040385025.1 Pseudomonadota bacterium
TGGCGTCGGCGCCGCCGGAAGCGGTGGTGAAGCTGGGCACACACACCGGCAAGGCCCTCGCCAGCGTGCTCGCCCGTTAATCAGGGAAAACCCGCGATAGTGAAGGGGTTTGCGTGTTCCAGCGGCGTGATGTGACCAATCGTTCTTAAAATTACCGTTCAGTATTTTCTGACGTTTTTCATAGAGCGACCCATGACACGACTTGCCTGGCACCTGCCGTCCATTTTCTTTGCCCTTTTGATGGGAGTTGGCGCCGGAGTTTCGGCCCAGGTGCCTGCAGCCCCCGTGCCAACGGACGAAGTCGAGGCGCTGCCGCACCCGTGGGTGGTGCCGTCGCCGCGAGCAGCGGAGACCTATTTCACCAATCTGCAGGACGGCGGTAGCTACGAGGCGCCGTTTGTGGCGCGGTTCGGGTTGTCCATGCGCGGCCTGGTGCCTGCAGGCCAGACCGCCGGGCGTGCCGGTCACCACCATTTGCTGGTGAACCAGGATTTGCCACTGGACTTCAAGAAACCCTTGCCTTTCACCGACCAGTACATCCACTTCGGCAAGGGCCAGATGGAAATGCTCGTCAACCTGCCGCCGGGCAAGTACACCTTCCGCCTGCTGCTGGCAGACCAGGGCCACATTCCCTACTTTGTCTACAGCAAACCCTTGAGCGTGACGGTCAGCAAGCAGAACAAGGCGGTCACACCGGCTTCGGTGCTGGGCCCGGCCCGCGTTGAGCTGTTGAGCCCGGCGCAGCGTGAAACCGTCAAGGGCCCGTTTCGGGTTCAGTTCCATGCCAGCGGCTACAACGTGTCGCACACGGGGCCGAAGGCGGCAGACACCGGGCATTTCCGCCTGACCATGGAGCGCGCCGGGCGCAAGCCGGAGGTGCTTGACTTCACCAGTGGCCAGACCGAAGCCTGGCTCAACCCGCCGGCCGGCGACTACAGCTTGCGGCTCGAGATGGTCAGCAACGCTGCAGAGGGCAAGGTGCTCAGCGCGGCCAGGCCGTCGGCCCTGTCGGTCGCCGCGCGCTGAGCTTCGTCAGACCGGATCGTGGCGCGCGTCCAGCAAGGCTGCAGCCACCTCGGCAAAGCCGGCGCCGCGTTCACCCATGGTGATGTAGCGCGGCTTGTGACTCAGCTCCGCTTCAAAGCGGCGGATGTTGGCCACACCCACCGAATGCGGAAAGGCCTCGAACATCAGCTGGTCGTTGGTTGAGTCGCCGACGTAGACCCAGTTCGCCATCTCCGTATCCAGGTCGCGGCCGAACAGCTCACGGACGATCCAGCGCGCGCCTGCCAGCTTGTTGTGTGCGCCAAACCAGCCATTGATGTGGATGGAACTCACGGTGGCGTTCATGCCTTCGCTTTGCATGATCTGTACCGCCTGTGCGATGGCGGCCGGCGGCAAGTGCACAAACTCGCTGTGGTCGATGGCAATGTCGGTTTCGCGCCCCGGGCTGTCCTGCGAAAGCACTGCGCCGGGCACCTCGCGTACCACGCGGGCCGCGACCTGCTGCATGCGGGCGTAGTTGGTTTGCCGTGTAGGCGCATCCTGCTGGTATCTTTTTGAGAGCAAACCATGACCATCCGGCAGGGGCGCAAGGCCTGTTTTGCTTGAGATCAGCGCCACCGAACCGTTTTCCGCCACGATGGCATCGACCGGCCAGCTTTGTGCAAAGGGCTGGCTCCAGCCGACCGGCCGGCCCGTGATGGGAATGACGTGAAAACCCGCGGCTTTCAGGTCGATGAGGGCCTGCAGCGCATCGGGCGTGATGGCGCCTTCGGTGGTCAGGGTGTCATCGATGTCGGTGAAGACGCCGGTGATGGCGCGGCGGGCGCCGGCCGGCCAAGTGTTCAGTTCTTGCATCGTGAAATTTTCTCACGAGTACCGCAGTGGGCGAGCGGGCCTTTGCCGTGCACGTGCGGGTTGGCTACAATAGTGGCTTCCTGAGGAGCGTTGCAACCCACGGCATGTGGACTAGGCTCAGGACATATCAATTGCAACCACGCTCACCCGCATGTGCTTTGAAGCCGGGTGAGTCAAACCCCAACAGACTCGTCAACGCCTTGAAGCCTTGCCTGTGGCTATTTTGCCGAATTGACCTTTGATTTTGGAGAACTCCTGATGAGCGCCGTATTGAAATCCACCCCTGACTACGTGATTGCCGACCTGGCGCTTGCCGCCTGGGGCCGCAAGGAACTGAACATTGCCCAGACCGAGATGCCCGGCCTGATGGCCATCCGCGAAGAGTTCGCCAAGGCGCAGCCGCTCAAGGGCGCGCGCATCACCGGCTCGCTGCACATGACCATCCAGACCGGCGTGCTGATCGAGACATTGCAAGCCCTGGGCGCCGACGTGCGCTGGGCATCGTGCAACATCTTCTCGACGCAGGACCACGCCGCTGCCGCAATTGCAGAAGCCGGCACCCCGGTGTTCGCCATCAAGGGCGAAACCCTGGCCGACTACTGGGACTACACGCATCGCATTTTTGAGTTCACCGGCGCCAAGGGCACGCCCGAAGAAGGCCCGAACATGATCCTGGACGACGGCGGCGATGCGACGCTGTTGATGCACCTGGGCACCAAGGCTGAAAAAGACGCCTCCCTGCTGTCCAAGCCGACCAGCGAAGAAGAAATCTGTCTGTTCAATTCGATCAAGGCCAAACTCGCGCAAGACCCGACCTGGTACAGCCGCCGCCTGAAAAACATCATCGGCGTGACTGAAGAAACCACCACCGGCGTGTTGCGTTTGAACGAGATGTCGGCCAAGGGCACGCTGGCCCTGCGCGCCATCAACGTCAATGATTCGGTGACCAAGTCCAAGTTCGACAACCTGTATGGCTGCCGCGAATCGCTGGTGGATGCCATCAAACGCGCCACCGACGTGATGATTGCCGGCAAGGTCGCGCTGGTGGCCGGTTACGGCGACGTGGGCAAGGGCTCGGCCCAGGCGCTGCGCGCGCTGTCGGCACAAGTGTGGGTGACCGAGATCGATCCGATCAACGCCCTGCAGGCCGCGATGGAAGGTTACAAGGTCGTGACCATGGAATACGCTGCCGACAAGTGCGACATCTTTGTGTCCG
>JAZKIE010000251.1:0-5726 GCA_040385025.1 Pseudomonadota bacterium
GCGCGCTGGCCTCGACGGCGGCCAGCAGGTCCAGGTAGTCTTCCAGACGCTCCAGCGGCGGCATGAAGATGTAGAGCGCGCCGGTCTCGGGCTTGGCGCCTTTTTCTTTTGGTGCTGCTTTAGGCTTGTCCTGCGGGCCATTGGCGCGGTTCGGATCGCGCACCTCGATACACAGCGCGGTGCGGGTCAGCCAGGCGGCAGATTCGCCGGGTTTGGGCATACGCACCGAGGGGTCTGCGGGTGCAGCTGCGGGTGCCGCCGCGCCCGCTTTGGCGCCCTGGTCGAAGCGTACATCGACGCCGGATGTGAGATTCCTGAACTGCATCAGGCGACTCGCTTCATTGCGTGAGCCGTTGACTGTCATGTAGCGAGAGATGTACTGCGCCAGCATGCTGGCACTGTTGTGCCGGGCGCCGGCGGTGGCTGCGGGTTCGGCCGGCGCGGGCACCGGCTGGCTGCGCGCCGCGTTGTAGCGTTCGGCCAGCGTATGGGCAGGCGGCAATTCCTCGCGCGGCGCAAAGGGGTCAGCCTCGGTCATGTAGGGGTAGTCGGTCTTGGAGACCCAGGGCACCGAGTCCAGCGGCAGGCGGTAACCCATGGGCGAGTCGCCCGGCATCAAATACATGCGCTCATCGCGGAAGAACCAGGGGCCGGTGGACCATTGCGGACCTTTGCCCGCAGCACTTTCCTCGCGAACCTTGAGCGGCAGCACATAACCGACGACCGCGTCCAGTCCCTGCGAGAACACGCGGCGCAAGCGGGCCCGCTCCATGGCGTCGTCGAGCTTGGTATCGAAGGGGTCGACATTGACCGGCAAGCGGCGTTCACGCCACAGGTAGTACCAGGTGTCTTCGTAGCCCGGTGTGATGTGTTTGTCAGACAGGCCCAGCTTGCTGGCCAGCGTGTCGGCGAAACGTTTTGCGTCCGCGCTGGTGTAGCTGCAGCCGGCCGCGATGTGGCGTTCGTCGGTGAACAGGGCCGGGTTCTGCCAGATGGGCTGGCCATCCTTGCGCCAGAAAATGCTCAGCGCCCAGCGCGGCAACTGCTCGCCGGGGTACCACTTGCCCTGGCCAAAATGCAGAAAGCCGCCTTCGCCGTATTCAGCGCGCAGCTTTTGCACGAGCTCGGTCGCGTAGCCGCGTTTGGTCGGGCCCAGCGCGTCGATGTTCCATTCGGCCGCGTCGCGGTCCTGGGTGGCCACAAAGGTTGGTTCACCGCCCATGGTCAGGCGCACATCGCCGGCGGCCAGGTCCTGGTCCACCTGGTGGCCGAGCTTGAGCACGTCGGCCCACAGCGCGTCGGTGTAGGGCTGGGTCACACGCGGCGATTCGTAAATGCGCTGCACACCCATGTGGTGGGCGAACTCGACTTCGCTTTCATCAACGCCGCCTTCAATCGGCGCGGCGCTTGATGGCTCGGGTGTACATGCCAGCGGGATGTGGCCTTCGCCGGCCATCAGGCCCGAGGTCGGGTCCAGCCCGACCCAGCCGGCGCCGGGCAGGAACACCTCGCACCAGGCGTGCAGGTCGGTGAAATCGGTTTCGGCGCCGCTCGGGCCATCGAGCGACTTGACGTCGGCCTTGAGCTGGATCAGGTAACCCGAGACAAAACGCGCGGCAAGGCCCAGGTGCCGGAACAGCTGGACCATCAGCCAGCCGGTGTCGCGGCAGGAGCCGACAGCCAGCTTCAGCGTTTCTTCCGGCGTCTGCACGCCAGGCTCCATGCGGATCGCGTACTGGATGTCGCCCTGCAGCTTCTGGTTCAGGCCGACCAGGAAGTCGATGGTGCGTTTGGGCGTGCGGTCCACGCTGTCCAGATAGGCTTTGAGCAAAGGCGTGGCTGGCTCGGTGGCCAGGTAGGGTGCCAGCTCACGCGCCTGGTCTTTGGTGTATTTGAAGGGAAATTCCTCGGCGTCTGGCTCCAGGAAGAAGTCAAACGGGTTGAACACCGCCATTTCAACAACCAGATCGACCGTGACCTTGAACTCGCGGGTCGGCTCGGGAAACACCAGCCGGGCCTGGTAGTTGGCAAACGGGTCCTGTTGCCAGTTGATGAAATGGTCCCTGGGCTCTATCGACAGCGAATAGGACAAGACCTTGGTGCGGCTGTGCGGGGCAGGGCGCAGGCGGACCACCTGCGGGCCGAGGCGCACCAGGCGGTCGTATTTGTAGTGGGTGATGTGGCTCAGGGCAACGTGGATGGACAAGGCGGTCTCGCTTTTCAGAAAATTCGGGGCATTACTGGCACTATGCCGCAGAAACAGGGGGGTGACCGCTTCCCGGTCTGTGTTCGACGGTTTTAATCCATTCAATTTAAGCAAGAGCTGCGCCAAAGGCTTCAAAACCTGTCAGCGCGTGACTGACAGTTTTGCTGAAAACCGGCTTGCACACGGTGTGTAGGCGGATGCGGGCGCCGGATCGTTGAACAGCTTCGCAGAAAAATATAAAAATTCGAACAGGGAGGTATGTGCGACTAACGATGTCAGCCAGGCCATCAGTTGGTTTGTGGGGACCGACTTTTTGCGGATTTGTCGCGGGCGCCGCCTTGCAACTGCAGCAGCCCGCGTTGCTGCAGGCCTGGATCTATGGTGCCTTGCTGCTTGGCTCTGCAGCCCTTGCGCTGGCTTGTTTTCGCCTGACTTCAGCTGCCGTGTGGGGGCTCAGGGTGGCCGCTGTACTGGTGCTGGCCCTGGGCGTGGGGTTCAGTTTGACCGGCCTGCGTGCCGCGATTTTTCAGGCTGGCGCGCTGGCGCCGGCGCTGGAAGGCCGGGACATCGAGGTCACGGGCCGGGTGCTGGCCATGCCCCAGCGCAACGACGATGGCCTGCGTTTTCGTTTTGCCATCGAGTCAGCCCGCCTCGATGGGCAGCCGGTGCTGCTGCCGCCGCGGGTCTACCTGGGCTGGTATGCCGGTTTTGGTGTCCGGGAGCCGGCGGCAGGGGGGAGTGGCCCGGACAACCCGGATGCCAGCGGCAACCCGGCCGCTGCGCTGGCCCTGCAGCGGCCGCCACCGGCCTTGCGCGCGGGCGAACATTGGCGCATGACGGTGCGCCTGAAAGCGCCGCACGGCAACAGCAACCCGCATGGGTTTGACTACGAACTCTGGCTGTGGGAGCAGGGGGTGCAGGCCACCGGTTATGTTCGCGCCGGGCCGCGGGATCCGGCGCCTGCCCGGCTTGCCGACGGCTGGCGCCACCCGGTCGAGCGAATGCGCCAGTCGCTGCGGGACGCGGTTTATGCGCGTGTGGCCGACCGCCAACTGGCCGGCGTGGTGGCGGCCCTGCTGGTCGGCGACCAGAACGCCATCGAGCGCGCCGACTGGGATGTGTTCCGTGCCACGGGTGTGGCGCACCTGATGAGTATTTCCGGCCTGCACATCACCATGTTCGCCTGGCTGGCGGCGCAAGGCATCGCCTGGCTGTGGCGGCGTTCAACACGCTGGACCCCGGCCCTGTGCCTGGCGCTGCCGGCCGGCAGCGCCGGGGTCTGGGGCGGCTTGTTGCTGGCCGCTGGCTACGCCTTGCTCTCGGGCTGGGGTGTGCCGGCGCAACGCACGGTCTGGATGCTGGCCACCGTGGTGTTGCTGCGCCAGAGCGGCAAGCGCTGGCCCTGGCCCCAGGTCTGGCTGCTGGCCATGGCGGTGGTGGTGGCGCTGGACCCCTGGGCCTTGCTGCAGGCGGGGTTCTGGCTGTCGTTTGTGGCGGTGGGGGTGCTTTTTGCGGCAGGAACCGACAGCGCCACCGAGGGCAGAGAAAGAATTGCTATCGAATCAGGAGCTGCTGACGCAAGTCCGGTAAGGGCTGGAGGCGAAAATGATCCTCAGCCTTCTCGATGGACGGCGTTGCCCATGGCTTGGGGAGCGATGGTGGTCCGTGCCGCCCGGGAACAGTGGATCGTCACCCTGGCGCTGGCGCCCTTGTCGCTGCTGCTGTTCAACCAGGTGTCGCTGGTCGGCCTGCTGGCCAACGGGCTGGCGATTCCCTGGGTGACGCTGGTGGTGACGCCGCTGACCATGCTGGGCGTGTTCTGGGCGCCGCTGTGGGAGGCTGCGGCTGCGGCGGTGGCGGCGCTGATGCTGTTTTTGCAGTGGCTGGCCCGCTGGCCGCTGGCCAGCATCAGTGTGGCGGCGGCGCCGCTGTGGTGTGCGGTGGCGGGGGTGGCCGGTGGTTTGCTGCTGGCCATGCGTTTGCCCTGGCACTGGCGTGTGCTGGGTGTGCCGCTGCTGCTGCCGGTGCTGCTGTGGCAGCCGCTGCGACCGGCGCCCGGCCAGTTCGAACTGATCGCTGCTGATGTGGGGCAGGGCAATGCGCTGATCGTCCGCACCGCGAGCCATGCGCTGGTCTACGACAGCGGCCCGCGCTTTTCACGTGAGAGTGATGCCGGGCACCGGGTGCTGGTGCCCTTGCTCCGGGCCCTCGGTGAGAAAGTGGACACCCTGGTGCTGAGTCATCGCGACGCCGACCACATCGGTGGCGCGCCGGCCGTGCTGGCGATGCAGCCGCAGGCGGCCCTGCTCAGTTCCATCGAGGACGGTCATCCGCTGCAGGCGGTGCGGCCGTCCCGGCGCTGTGTCGCCGGTCAGCGCTGGGAGTGGGACGGCGTCAGCTTTGAGGTCCTGCATCCGCCTGCGGGCGACTACGAAACGCCGCAAAAATCAAATGCCATGAGCTGCGTATTGCGCATTTCCAACAACAACCAGGTCGCCCTTCTGGCTGGAGACATCGAGCTGGCGCAGGAGCAGCGGCTGGTGGTGGCGGGTGTGAACCTGAAGGCTGACGTGCTGCTGGTGCCACACCACGGCAGCAAAACCTCGTCGAGCCCAGCCTTTCTCGATGCCGTGTCGCCCAGGCTGGCGCTCGCGCAGGCCGGTTACCGCAACCGCTTCGGGCACCCGGCGCCGCCCGTGCTGGCGCGTTATCGGGAGCGCGGGATTCCGGTGTTTGTATCGCCTGTGTGTGGGGCTGCCACCTGGGCCAGTGCGCGGCCTTCAGACATCGCCTGTCAGCGCCAGACCGGACTGCGCTACTGGCATCACCGGCCACCGGATTAAAAGCGGGCTTCCTACAGGCGGCTGGCGCATTCCTTGCTAAGCTAGAGGCAAACAATGCATGCAGAAACCTGACGGAGATAAGCAGATGAGCAGACCGAAGCTTGACGAGATGAACGCCGCCGACGCGGGCGTGAGGGCGCATTACCAGAGCTACCAGCGCTGGTTGGCCCGGCAGCCGGAATCGGTCATGCAGGCCAGGCGTGCGGAAGCCGAGATGATTTTCCGCCGGGTCGGCATCACGTTTGCGGTCTACGGCGACAAGGACGACGGCAATTCGGAAACCGGCGGCACCGAGCGGCTGATTCCTTTCGACCTGATCCCGCGCATCATCCCGGCCCACGAGTGGGACAGCATGGAACGCGGCCTGGTCCAGCGCGTCACTGCGCTGAACCGCTTTATCCACGACGTCTACCACGACCAGGAAATCATCAAGGCCGGTGTGATCCCGGCCGAGCAGATTTTTCAGAATTCGCAGTTCCGCCCTGAAATGATGGGTGTCGATGTGCCGGGCAACATCTACTCGCACATCAGCGGCATTGACATCGTGCGCGCGCCCAACGCGCAGGGCGAGGGCGAGTACTACGTGCTCGAAGACAACCTGCGTGTGCCCAGCGGCGTGAGTTACATGCTGGAAGACCGCAAGATGATGATGCGGCTGTTTCCCGACCTGTTCAGCG
>JAZKIE010000252.1:0-4997 GCA_040385025.1 Pseudomonadota bacterium
ATGTTCCTGACCATACCCACGCTGATGACCTGGACCCGCATTGTTGCGATTCCGTTGATTGTGGGGATTTTCTACATCGACATCGCGCCGGAAAAGGCCAACCTGATTGCCACCGTGATGTTCGTGGTGTTCGCCGCGACCGACTGGCTGGACGGCTACCTGGCCCGCAAGCTGAACCAGACCTCGTCCTTCGGCGCCTTTCTCGATCCGGTCGCCGACAAGTTCCTGGTGTGTGCCTCCTTGCTGGTGCTGGTGCACCTGGACCGCATCGACGTGTTTGTGGCGCTCATCATCATCGGCCGCGAAATCGCAATTTCCGCGCTGCGTGAATGGATGGCGCTGATAGGTGCGACCAAAAGTGTCGCGGTCCACATGCTGGGCAAGCTCAAAACCACGGTGCAGATGGTGGCCATTCCTTTCCTGCTTTACGACGGTGATCTGTTTGGCTTCATCGACACCAATCTGTGGGGCACCTGGCTGATCTGGCTGTCGGCCATCCTGACCGTCTGGTCCATGATTTATTACCTGAAAAAAGCCATTCCCGAAATCCGCGCCCGCGCCAAATGACGCGGCCTGCATCGAATGACGCCCTGATCCGGGCGATGCCTGCCGTTTTTGTGCTGATCTGGAGCACCGGTTTCATCGTTGCCAAATACGGCCTGCCTTATGCGCCGCCGCTCAGCTTCCTGGCGATACGTTATGCGCTGTCGCTGCTGTGTTTCATGGCCTGGATTGCGATTGCGCGGGTGGCCTGGCCCGCCAGCCGCGTGCAGTGGCTGCACCTGGCTGTCACCGGCATCCTGATTCATGCGGGTTATTTGAGCGGCGTCTGGTCGGCGATCAAGGGCGGCATGGGCTCAGGCCTGTCGGCGCTGGTGGTCGGCCTGCAGCCGGTGCTGACGGCGGTCTGGGTGTCGCAAATGGGGGAGTCCGGCGCCAACCAGAGCCGGGTCAGCAAACGCCAGTGGCTGGGCCTGGTGCTGGGACTGGCCGGCTTGCTGCTCGTGGTCTCGCGCAAATTCGGCGCCGGCAACGAAGCCACGCCCTACACCCTGGGTTTTGCCGTGTTCGCCCTGTTGTGCATCACGGCCGGCACCCTGTACCAGAAGCGTTTTGTCCAGTCCGCTGACGTGCGCAGCGCCAACGCCATCCAGCTCGGCGCCGCGCTGTTGGTGACCCTGCCTTTTACCTTCCTCGAAACGGAGGCCGTGCAATGGACAGGCGGCTTTGTTGGTGCACTGGCCTGGTCGGTGCTGGGCCTGACCCTGGGCGGCAGTTCACTGCTGTACATGTTGATTCAGCGCGGCGCCGCCACGGCGGTGACCAGCCTGCTTTACCTGGTGCCGCCGACCACGGCGCTGATGGCCTGGCTGCTGTTTGGTGAAACCATCACCGTGGTCACGGTGTTGGGTACGGCACTCACGGCGCTGGGCGTGAGCCTCGTGGTGCGGCCCGCGAAGACGCCGTCCTAGCCTTCCACGGCGCGCCCTGGAACTGCGCCAGCAAATGGTCAATCAGCAGGCGAATGCGCCGCGGCGAGTCCGCGCGGTAGGGCGCCAGCCAGTGGATGTCGGCGTCCGGCATCGAATAAGCCGGCAGCACACGCACCAGCTCGCCGCTGGCCAGTTGCGGCGCGATGTCCCACAGGCTGCGCAGCATGATGCCGCGTCCCGCCACACACCAGTCGCGCACAAGTTCACCGGAATTGCTGGCCAGCGGCCCGTGCACGCGCACCCGCGCGGCTGTCTTGTCGCGTTCTTTCTGCAGGGGCCAGACATCGAAGCGCTGGCCGCTGGCACTGGCGTTTTCGCGCACGATCAGGCAGGCATGGTTCTGCAGATCTTCCAGGCTGACCGGCGTGCCGTGCTGGCGGAGATAGCGCGGCGCGGCCACCAGCACACGCTGGTTGCGCGCCAGCCGGCGCGACACCCACTGCGCGGCCTGCCGCCCTTCGACCTGCCACAACCAGATGGCGCCATCAAAACCTTCGGCCGCCAGGTCGGGCAACTGTTCGGTCAGTTGCAACTGGATGTTGATGCGCGGGTAACGCTCCTGAAAACTCGCCAGCGCCGGCCCCAGTCACAGCCTGCCAAAGCCCAGGGTGGCGGCGAGCCGGATCAAACCGGTGGGTTCGGCCTTGCGCTCCTGCAGTTCTGCCTCGAGCTCGGTAAAGCCGCGCAGCAGCACCAGCGCGCGCTCGCACACCGTCTCGCCTTCAGCGGTGGCGCTGACGCGCCGGGTGGTGCGCTGGAACAGGCGCTGGCCCAGGCGCGCCTCCAGCGCGGCGAGCCGCTTGGTGACCACTGGCGGCGCGACATCCAGGCTGAGGGCGGCTGCGCTCAAGCTGCCGTGTTCGCGCACGGCCAGCACCAGTTCCAGATCATTGCGCTCCATTCATGCCTTTATGGAAACAATCAATTGCCTGATTATTGCTTGAATCAATGCTTGCGATTGCGCAGAATCAGTTCACAGATGAAAACCACAGAGACTTGCATCAACGCCACGGAGACAGCCGGTGTTTAAAGGATTTGTTTCGCAGGACCTTGCAGGGCCGGCCGGCACACTGCATACACTGCGGGGCGGGCAGGGCGCGCCGCTGCTACTGATCCATGGCCATCCGCAGACACATGTGATGTGGCATCGCGTGGCGAACGATCTGTCCCGGCACTTCACGGTGGTCATGATTGACTTGCGCGGCTATGGCGATTCAGCGCGGCCCGCCGCAGACCCTGAACACGCCACTTATTCCAAACGCGCGATGGCGCTCGATGCGCTGGCCGTGATGCGCCATCATGGCTTCGAGACCTTTCAGGTGCTGGCGCATGACCGGGGCGCGCGGGTGGCGCACCGCCTCGCAGCCGACCATCCGCAGGCCGTGCAGCGCCTGCTGCTGCTGGACATCGCGCCGACCCTGGCCATGTACAGCAACACCAGCGAAGCCTTTGCGCGCGCCTACTGGCACTGGTTCTTCCTGATTCAGCCGCCGCCCCTGCCTGAAGCGCTGGTCAGTTCCGATCCGGTTCGCTACATCCGCAGCGTGATGGGAAAGCGCCATGCAGGACTGGCCGCGTTTGCGCCCGAAGCCCTGGCCGAATACGAGCGTTGTGTGCAGATCGCGGGCAGCGCCGAGAGCATCTGTGAGGACTACCGCGCCTCCGCCAGCATCGACCTCGACCACGACCGCGCCGATGTGGCCGCGGGCCGCAAGCTGGCCCAGCCGCTGCGTGTGCTCTGGGGCGCGCATGGTGCGGTTGGCCAGTGTTTTGACGTGCTGGCTTTGTGGCGCGAGCGTGCTGTTGCCGTCTCGGGACAGCCGCTGCCCTGCGGCCACTACATTGCAGAAGAAGCACCGGCGCTGCTGCTGGACCAGTCCCTGAAATTTTTTACCAACTGAAGCAAGGAAGCACCATGAACAAGAGCACGGCAAAGAAAAGAATCGCGGTCATCGCCGGCGACGGCATCGGCAAGGAAACCATGCCCGAGGGCATTCGTGTGATGGAGGCGGCTGCGTCGAAGTTCGGCATTGACCTGCAGTTCGATCACTTTGATTTTTCGAGCTGGGACTATTACGAAAAACACGGCCAGATGATGCCGGACAACTGGAAGGACCAGATTGGCGGGCACGACGCGATTTATTTCGGCGCTGTGGGCTGGCCTGAAAAAATCGCCGACCATGTGTCGCTCTGGGGTTCGCTGCTGCTGTTTCGCCGCGAGTTTGACCAGTACATCAACCTGCGGCCTGCGCGCCTGATGCCCGGCATCATTGCGCCTGTGGTGCGCCGCGACGGCAGTGCCCGACTGCCCGGCGAGATTGACATGTACATCGTGCGTGAAAACACCGAGGGCGAATACTCCAGCATAGGCGGGCGCATGTACGCCGGCACCGAGCGCGAGATCGTGATGCAGGAAAGTGTCTTTTCACGCATTGGCGTGGACCGTGTGCTGAAGTTCGCGTTTGAGCTGGCGCAGTCGCGGCCGAAAAAGCACCTGACCAGTGCCACCAAGTCCAACGGCATTGCCATCACCATGCCTTACTGGGACGAACGTGTGACCGAGATGGCCAAAAGTTATCCCGACCTCAAACTCGACAAATTCCACATCGACATCCTGACCGCGCACTTTGTGCAACGCCCGGACTTCTTTGATGTGGTGGTGGCCAGCAACCTGTTCGGCGACATCCTCAGCGACCTGGGCCCGGCCTGTACCGGCACCATCGGTATTGCACCCAGTGCCAACCTGAATCCGGAGCGCAAGTTCCCATCGCTGTTCGAGCCTGTTCACGGCTCTGCGCCCGACATTGCGGGACGCAATATCGCGAACCCGATCGGGCAGATCTGGTGCGGCGCGATGATGCTGGAATTCCTGGGCCACAAGGACGCGCACGACGCCGTGCTCGCCGCGATTGAAAAAGTGCTCAGTCCCCAGAGCGGTGCACCGCGCACACCGGACCTCGGTGGCAAGGCCAGCGGCACCGATGTGGGCAAGGCCATCGCGCAGGCGTTGCGCTGAGGCAAATCGGCTTGTCTTGCGGCATCCCTCAATACAGGGTGTGCATATGAATATGCGGGGAAAGCGTGAAAAAAAAGACTAGAATCCGCCACCGCACGTTGTAAAAATCTGATGTTGTATTGACACGGTTGGAGTCCATGGCTCTAATTGGAATCAGCAGACGATCTGCACATGCCGCCTCCGGCTGGTATCTTTTTACAGGTATCCAGGGGAGATATTTCAAGAGACAAACAGATTAACTTTATCAACGAGGGGCTCCTTGTGAACAAGACTGAACTGATCGAGCACATTGCCAAACATGCTGATATTTCCAAAGCGGCCGCGACGCGCGCGCTGGAGTCAACCATAGGCGCTGTCAAAACAACCCTGAAAAAAGGAGGCTCCGTGTCTCTGGTGGGTTTTGGCACTTTTGCAGTGGGTAAACGTGCTGCCCGCACCGGCCGCAACCCGCGTACCGGCGATGCGATTAAAATCAAGGCAGCCAAGGT
>JAZKIE010000253.1:0-4154 GCA_040385025.1 Pseudomonadota bacterium
TGGCGGTATTCAGCGCGTTCCCAGCGGTATTCGTAGGCCGGCCAACCTTCCTCGAACCGGCCCAGTTGCAGCAGGCACAAGGACAGGCTCCAGTGCGTGTGGGCGTCGGCGGGTTCCAGCGCAGCAGCTTGCCGGTAGCTTTGCAGTGCAGCTTGTGGCTGGCGCAACATCTGCAGGATGTTGCCGCGGTTGGTGTGGAAAGTGGCAAAACCCGGCTGCAAGGCAATGGCCTGGTCATAACTGTCCAGCGCCTCCTGGTGAAGGTTCAGATTGTTCAGGGTATTGCCGCGGTTGTTGAAGGCCTGCGGGTAGGCGGGTTGAAGCGCCAGCGCCTGGTCAAAAGCGGCCAGGGCCTGCCGATAGTTGCCCAGCAGGCGCAGCGCAATGCCCCGGTTGTTGTGAAAGGCCGGGCGGCCCGGCTCAAGTTCTAGCGCGCGGTCAAAACTTTCCAGCGCCTCCGGATAACGTTTGAGCTCCTTGAGCACATGGCCACGGTGGTTGTGGCTGTCGGCCTCGCCGGGCTGGCCGGGCTGCCGCGCCAGCGCACTGTCGTAGTCGGCAAGCGCATCGAGCCACTGGCCGAGGTCTTGCAACACGGCGCCGCGATTCACATAGGCCACGGCGTGCTGGGGCTGCGCCGCGATGGCCTGCGTCATCCATTCGCGGGCACGCGGCAGGTCGCGGGTCTGGGCCGCCACAATGCCCGACAGGTGCAGCGCATCGAAGTGGGAGGGCTGCAATTGCAGCACCTGCGCATACAGCGCCAGCGCTTCGGGCAGTTGCTGCTGCTGGTGCAGCGCCCAGCCCTGCGCGAAGAGTTGCCGGACCTGTGCGGCCTGCCCGTCGGCGGGCGCCATGGCAGGCGCCATCTCAGTGCGCCTGTTCCCAGTTCGGGCCGATGCCGATCTCGGCCAGCAGCGGCACCTTGAGGTCGGCCACACCGGCCATCAGGCGCGGGATTTCCCTGCGCACCCAGTCGACCTCGGCCTCGGGCACTTCAAAGACCAGCTCATCGTGCACCTGCATGATCATTTTGGTCGCGCGCTTTTCGGCGTCCAGCACCTGCTGCACCTTGACCATGCTGAGCTTGATCAGGTCGGCCGCCGTACCCTGCATGGGCGCGTTGATGGCCTGCCGTTCGGCAGCTTTCTTGCGCGGGCCGTTGCCACCGTTGATCTCGGCCAGGTAGAGGCGCCGGCCAAACACGGTTTCGACAAAATGGTTGTCCTGGGCAAACACCACGGTTTGCTCCATGTAGTTTTTGACACCCGGATAACGCTGGAAATATTTGTCGATGTAAGCCGCCGCCGCCTTGGTTTCAATGCCGAGGTTGCGCGCCAGGCCGAAGCTGCTCATGCCGTAAATCAGGCCGAAGTTGATGACCTTGGCATACCGCCGCTGTTCGCTGCTGACCTGCGCCAGATCCACGCTGAAGACCTCGGCAGCCGTCGCCTTGTGCACGTCCAGCCCATCGGTAAAGGCGCGCAGCAGCGCCTCGTCACCGCTCAGATGCGCCATGATGCGCAGCTCGATCTGCGAGTAGTCGGCGCTGGCGATCACGCTGCCGGGCGGCGCCACAAACGCCTCGCGTACACGCCGGCCCTCTGGCGTGCGCACCGGGATATTCTGCAAATTCGGGTCGTTGCTCGACAAGCGCCCTGTCACCGCAACGGCTTGCGCGTAATGCGTGTGCACCCTGCCGGTTCGCGGCAACGCGAGCTGGGCCAGCTTGTCGGTGTACGTGCCCTTGAGCTTGGAGAGCGAGCGGTGCTCCAGCAGCTTGGCCGGCAGCGGGTAATCTTCGGCGAGTTTTTCGAGCACTTCTTCGTCGGTGCTGCGCGCGCCGCTCGGGGTTTTCTTGATCACCGGCATGCCCAGCTTGTCGAAGAAAATTTCTCCCAGTTGTTTCGGGCTGCCCAGATTGAAAGGCTGGCCGGCAATCTCGTAGGCCTCGGCCTCAAGTTGCAGGATGCGCTGGCCCAGTTCGTGGCTTTGGGTGGCCAGCATGGGCGCGTCGATCAACACGCCGTTGCGCTCGATGCGGTACAGCGCCTCGCTGCTTTGCATCTCCAGCTCATAGATGAAACGCAACTTGTCGTTGGCCTGCAGCTGCGGCCACAGGACGCGGTGCACGTCCAGCGTCTGGTCCGAGTCTTCACACGAATACTCGGCCGCCTTGGCGATGTCCACCTGGTTGAACTTGATCTGGTGCGCGCCTTTGCCGCACAGGTCTTCGTAGTTGATGCCGCTGCGCCCCACATGGCGCTCGGCCAGGCTGGCCAGGCCGTGCGGCTTGTTCACTTCGAGCACATAACTCTGAAGCATGGTGTCGTGGGCGTAGCCCTGCACCTCGATGCCGTGGTTGGCAAACACATGGCGGTCGTACTTGACGTGTTGTCCGAGTTTGGCTTTATTGGCGTTTTCCAGCCAGGGTTTGAGCCGCGCCAGCACCTCGTCGCGCGGCAACTGCTGCGGCGCGTCGGGGTAGTCATGGGTCAGCGGAATGTAGACCGCCTCGCCGGGTTTGACACTGAAGCTCAGGCCGACGATCTGCGCCAGCATTTCGTCGAGCGAGGTGGTTTCGGTGTCCAGCGCCACCAGGTCGGCGGCTTCGATTTTTGCCAGCCAGGTGTCAAACATCGCCCAGCTCAGCACGGTGTCGTAGTGCAGGTTGGTGGTGCGTTCGGCCAGCGGCGTCTCCACGACGCCCCCATTGCCGGCCTCGGCCGGCTCGTCGAACAGGCCGGGCGAGGAGCTGTCGGCGGGCTTGGCCTTGGGCTGCTGGTGCCGGCCTTCCGGCCCGCCGATCAGCTCGGGCGGCGTGCTTTCGACGTCGATCTGACGGACCAGGCCCTTAAAACCGTATTTTTGATAAAAATCCTTCAAAGCCCCCGTCTGCTGTGGTCCCATAGCTATTGAATCCATAGCAGGCAAGCCATCGACATAGTCCCCCAGCTCGCAGTCCTTCTTGATGGTCAGCAGCTCCCGGCCTTTGGGCAGCCAGTCCAGCGACTGCCGCAGGTTGTCGCCGACCACACCCTTGATCTCGCCGGCACGCGCTACCAGCGCATCGAGCGAACCGTATTCGAGCAGCCACTTGACCGCCGTTTTCGGCCCGACCTTGGGCACGCCGGGTACGTTGTCCACCGCGTCGCCGACCAGGGTCTGGTAGTCCACCATCAGGCGTGGCGGCACGCCGAACTCGGCTTCAACCCCGGCCAGGTCACGGCGCCTGTCGTTCATGGTGTCGATCACGGTGATGTGTTCATCGACGAGCTGGCTCAAATCCTTGTCGCCGCTGGAGATGATGACTTCGATGCTTTGCGCGGACGCCATGCAGGCCAGCGTGCCGATCACGTCGTCGGCCTCGACGCCCGGCACGTCCAGCACCTTCCAGCCAAGCAGGCGCACCACCTCATGGATGGGCGCGACCTGGCTGCGCAAATCGTCGGGCATGGGCGAGCGCTGCGCCTTGTACTCGGGGTAAAGCGCGTCGCGGAAGGTCGGGCCCTTGGCGTCGAAAACACAGACGGCGTAGTCGGCCCGCACGTCCTTGCGCAGTTTTTGCATCATGTTGACCATGCCGCGGATCGCACCGGTGGCCGGACTCAGCGGGTCGCCGGGGTCGGCGCGCAGGTCGGGCATGGCATGAAAAGCGCGGTACAGGTAGCTGGAGCCGTCCACCAGCAGCAAGGTTTTTTTGTCGGTGCTCATGGGCCTGATTGTCACCGTTTTACCCGCTCTATCCATGGGCGCGCCGGCCCCCTACAATGCTTGCATGCATCACCCTATTTGCTCCCTTCTGCTCGCCGGCGCCGCTGCGGTGTTGGCCGGCGCCCCGGCCCTGGCCCAGACGGCGGCAAGCGCCCCGGTAGTGGCTCCCCAACCCGCCCTGCAGCCCGGGACAAACCCGAGCAGCCGCCGGCCGGATGCTGCCATCCAGCGCATCCGCACCGAAGACGCGGGTTCGCGCATTGACGAAATCCGTGTGGGCGGCGAAACCCAGAGCATCACGGTGCAGCCCAAGGCCGATGTCCCCGCTTATGAAGTCTTGCCTACCGATTCCACCAAGGGCGGCGGCACGGCCCCGTCCAAGGCAGGTGTCGGTGCCACGGGCAGCCGTGTCTGGAACGTGCTGAAGTTCTAGCCTGCGC
>JAZKIE010000253.1:4254-6800 GCA_040385025.1 Pseudomonadota bacterium
GGTGTCGGTGCCACGGGCAGCCGTGTCTGGAACGTGCTGAAGTTCTAGCCTGCGCGTGAGTTAGCTTCAGGCATGGCCGTTTACACCGAAGTCTCGTTTGACGAGGCCGCTCCCCTTTTGCAGTCTCTCGGACTGGGCCAGCTGCAAAACATCACCGCCTGCGCGGGCGGGATCGAAAACACCAATTATTTTGTCGACACCGACCAGGGCCGCTATGTGCTGACCCTGTTCGAGCGCCTGAGCTTCGAGCAGCTCCCGTTTTACCTGCACCTGATGAAACATCTGGCGCAGCATGGCATCCCGGTGCCGGATCCGCAGGCTATTGTGCAGACGGGGGCCGATGCCGGACCGCCTGGCCAGATCCTGCTGCGCCTGAAGGACAAACCCGCCGCCGTGGTGAACCGCCTGCGCGGCCGCAGCGAACTGGCGCCCACGCCCGCGCATTGCGCAGCGGTCGGTGAAACACTGGCCCGCATGCACCTGGCCGGCCGCGACTTTGCGCGCAGCCAACCCAATCTGCGCGGCCTGGCCTGGTGGAACGAAACCGTGCCGGTGGTGCTGCCACATCTGGACGAAGCGCAAAGCCGGCTGATCCGGTCCGAGCTGGCCTACCAGAACCATGTGGCGGCCTCGTCCGGCTGGCAAGCCTTGCCACGCGGGCCCATCCATGCCGACCTGTTCAGGGACAACGTGATGTTTGACAGCGAGGGCGGTGCGCCCGAGCTGACCGGGTTTTTCGATTTTTATTTCGCCGGCTGCGACAGCTTTCTGTTTGACATCGGCGTCAGCCTGAACGACTGGTGCATCCACCTGGACAGCGGCGCGCATGATGCGGCGCGGGCCGATGCCTTCCTCGCGGCTTACCAGACGGTGCGCCGCCTGACCCCGCAAGAGCGAACGCTGCTGCCGGCGATGCAACGCGCCGGTGCGCTGCGCTTCTGGATCTCGCGGCTGTGGGACTTTCACCTGCCGCGCGAAGCCGCCTTGCTGCAAGCGCATGATCCCGGCCATTTTGAACGCGTGCTGCGCGAACGTGTGAGCCATCCGCGAGGCCTGTCGCACTGACAGCGGGCCGCCCTCCCCGCTTTCCCGGAAAGTGCCCGCCCCGCCATCTTTTCAAGCAAACTTGAGAGCTGGCGTTAAATTGTTCACCCAATTGCCCTTTTTCACGGCACCTGTGAAACCCTTTTCGCCCTGAAGCTCTCAACCAGCCATCCTCGCAATGAAACTCAACATCGTTCCAGCACGCACCGGCATCACATGGGTCAAGCTCGGCATCCGCACGTTCTTCAAGCAGCCGTTGGCGCTGGTGGGGCTGTTTTTTCTGTACATGGCGGCGGCCACGCTGGCCTCGCTGATTCCGTTTGTGGGCGTGGTGCTGGCGCTGGCCATCGTGCCGGCCGCCACGCTGGGCCTGATGGCCGCGACGCGGGAGGCAACCAAGGGGCGTTTCCCCATGCCCGCCATCCTGATCACCGCTTTTCGGGCCGGCCAGCAACGCGCGCGCGCCATGATGGTGCTGGGCTTTCTGTATGCGGCGGCCTGCCTGCTGATCGTCACCATCGTGCCGCTGTTTGCCGACGCGCCGGTCAGCCGCGAAAGCGCGCTCTCTCCCGGGATGCAAGGCGTGATGTTGCTCGTGATGGTGCTGTACCTGCCGGTGTCGGTGCTGTTCTGGCATGCGCCGGCGCTGGTGCACTGGCATGGCGTGACGCCGGTCAAAAGCCTGTTTTTCAGCGCCGTGGTGTGTTTCAGGAACGCCGGCGCCTACGCCGTCTTCGGCATCACCTGGATGGTGGTGCTGGTGTTGATTGGCCTCGTCGTCACCTTGCTGGCCGGTTTGCTGACCAGCCCCGAAGCCGCCGCCGCAGCGATCATGCCGGTGGCCTTGCTGATGGCCGCCATGTTTTCAACCTCGATTTATTTCACGTTCGAGGACAGTTTTGACGCCCCCCCCACCGACGACCCGACCACCCCTGGAGAAATACCATGACCCAGCACCTGCTGCAAGGCCGGCAAGAAGAAGAAATCCTCTGGTTTCAAAGGCGCGATGTGATCAAGGCCGCCGCGGCCTGGGTGGCACTCGGTGGACTGCCGGCGGCAATGGCGCAGCAGCGAAGCAACATCGTGCAACTGACGGGAGACGCCATGATCAACGGCGCCCGGCTGAGCCCGCAGCAATCGATTCAAACCGGTGACGCGATCCAGACCGGACCGGGCTCCAACCTGATCTTTGTGATCGGCAATGCCTCGTTCCAGGTGCGGCAGAACTCCCGCCTGTCGGTCGAACGCGGCGCCACCCTCAACGCGGTCAGCCTGCTGCGCCTGCTGACCGGCGCAGTGGCCAGCGTCTGGGGCAAGGGCGTGGACCGCAGCATCGTGCTGCCCACGTTGACCGCCGGCATACGCGGTACCGGTGTCTACGCCGAAATTTTTGCCGACCGCGGAGACCGCAACTATTTCTGCAATTGTTACGGCACCGTGGACATGGGTGCCGGCAATGAAAAACGGATCTCCCGGGCCGATTACCACCAGGCCTTCTGGGC
>JAZKIE010000253.1:6900-9567 GCA_040385025.1 Pseudomonadota bacterium
TCACCAGTTGCGGGCGCACCTCGGTCATCAAAAATTGCGGCGACAGATTGAAGCCCGGCCCGCCGCAACTGACCACCATCACCGCGCGCCCACCCTCGGGGCGAAATGCCGCTGCAATCGCATTGACGTCTTTTTGCCAGTCGCCGAAAGACGCGCAGCAGCCATGCTCGCGGTAATGCGCCAGGGCCAGTTCAATGCCGGTACGCGTGACCGGCCAGGCGGCCTCATCGTGCGCGCGAATCCGCTCCATCAGGTCGCTGCGTTCGCTGTCGCTGCAACCGGCCAGGTAGGCGCGCCCCATGGCGGTCTGCGCCAGCGGAATGCGTGAGCCGACATCCAGACTCAGGGTCAGCGCCGACTCGCTGCGGCAGTTCTCTACATAAATCATGCTGAACCGGTCGCGCACGCCGAGCGACACCATGGCCTGCGAACTGTCAGCCAGTTCCTGCATCAGCGGCCTGGCCATCTGGCGCATGTCCATGCGCGCCAGCATGGCGCCGCCCAAAGCCAGCACGGCGCTGCCCAGTCGGTAACCCGTCGCGCCTTTGCCATCGGTCGCCGGAACCAGGTAGCCCTGGCGCGTCAGCGTGTAGGTCAGCCTCGAAATCGTCGACTTGGGCAAGCCGCAGCGGCGGGCCAGCTCCTGGTTGCCGAGCATGCGGTCACGTGAGCGAAATGCACTGAGTACATCAAGACCCCGCGCAAGCGCGGTAACGAAATGCCGGTCTTCCTTGACCTTGCTGGATAGGCCGGTGGCTTTGGCCGGTGAGTCGGAGCGGTTGGTGGCCATGTGTCCAGGGTTCTGCATTGTGGAACCGTGAGCTTACTCCGGTGAACACCAGCCCCGATGTCTTTAAAGTGTCTTCACTGCACGTGTCTTCACAAGATACAAGCAGCGCACCAACACCAAATTCTGCAATGCAGAACTAATGCTTATGCGCTTACCCGGCCCGGCGCACTTCCAGAATTTCGTAATCAATGGCTTCGCGGTAAACCTTGGAGTCACCCAAGGCCAGGTGCAGCAGTATCTTGGTGGCATGCGCCTTGACGACGCGGCCCAAGAGGGCGCCGACCAGCACCATCGGCAGCCCCCACCAGAAATAACCGGACAGGGCCAGCGCCGCGCCTATGCCCAGCAAGGGCAGCGAGATGCCGACCACAAACAGGCGATGCTTGACGTATTTTTGTGCCCGCTCAGGGTTGACGATCAGGCGAAAGCGGCCCATGGGCAAGCCGGTCTTGAACTCCTGATGGCTCACCTCGATGGTGGCATCGTCTGCTGGAGGGCTTGTCTCGTTCTCGTTCATTGTTGTTGTCTCGGGGCGGTTGATCGGGTCTGTTCCATCTTAACCAAGCTGTTCATCAATTAGACGACCGTCAGCTTGGCCACGCTCAGCGCCAGCCATTTCACACCATGACGGGTGAAGTTGATCTGGGCCCGCGCGTCGTCGCCGCTGCCTTCCAGCATCATGACCCGGCCTTCGCCAAACTTGGCGTGAAACACCTCCATGCCGGTTTTCAGGCCATGCGCCGGCGCATTGCGCTGTACCGGCACGGCGGGGTTGGCGAATGTCTCGCCGCCTGATTTTCTTGAGGCAAAAGCGGCTGCAGCCCAGTCCCCGCGAGCACCACCAGCGCCTGAATGGCCAGCACCCCAGGCGCTACCGTGGCCGCCGTATGCCGATGCAAAGCCCTGATTTTTCGGCGTGATCCATTTGAGCGCCGCCTCCGGCAGCTCGTCGAAGAAGCGGCTTTTCAGGTTGTAGCGGGTCTGGCCGTGCAGCATGCGTGTCTGCGAATGGGTCAGGTACAGGCGCTTGCGCGCGCGCGTGATCGCCACATACATCAGCCGGCGCTCTTCCTCGATGCCGCCCGCATCACTGAGGGAGTTTTCGTGCGGGAAGATGCCGTCTTCCAGGCCGGAGATGAACACGCAATCGAACTCCAGACCCTTGGACGAATGCACGGTCATCAGTTGCACCGCGTCCTGGCCGGCCTGGGCCTGGTTGTCGCCAGATTCGAGCGCAGCGTGGGTTAGAAAAGCCGCCAGCGGCGACAGGGTCTCGCCGGTTTCCTGGTCGGGCGCCAGCAGCTCTGGCAGCGGCTCGTCGCCCAGCGGCGCCGACGGGTCCAGCCCCTGGCTGGCTGGCGACTGCGACAGGGCCGCGCCGAGTTCATCGACCGGGAGCGCCACCGCATCGCGGCCGAAACCTTCCATGCTGACGAAGGACTCGGCGGCGTTGACCAGTTCACCCAGATTCTCCAGCCGGTCCTGGCCTTCTTTTTCGAGCTTGTAATGCTCTTCGAGTCCGCTGTGCTGCAGAACCAACTCGATGATCTCGCGCAGGCTCAGGCCCGGCGTCTGCTCGCGCAACACATCGAGTTTGGCGACGAACGCGCCCAGGTTGGCGCCAGCCTTGCCCGGCACCGCGCTGACCGCATCGTGCAGCGAGCAGCCGGCAGCGCGCGCCACATCCTGCAACTGCTCGATGCTGCGCAAGCCGATGCCCCGCGGCGGGAAGTTGACGATGCGCATGAAGCTGGTGTCGTCATGCGGGTTGTCCATCAGGCGCAAATAGGCCAGCGCATGTTTGATCTCTGCGCGCTCGAAGAAGCGCAGGCCGCCGTAGACGCGGTAGGGAATGGCGTTGTTGAAGAGTGCGGTCT
>JAZKIE010000254.1:0-1637 GCA_040385025.1 Pseudomonadota bacterium
TTGCCGGACAGCGTGCGCGGGATCTCCGGCACCTGAAAAATGTCGTTGGGCACAAAACGCGGCGACAGCGCAGTCTTGATGGCGTTGTTGAGCTTGACCCGCATGGCCTCGTCCAGCGCCACGCCTTCACGCAGCACCACGAACAGCGGCATGTAGCTGTCACGCCCCAGGTATTCGAGGTCCACCACCATGGAGTCGATCACCTCGGGCAGGGCCTCGACCGCGCTGTAGAGCTCGCTTGTGCCCATGCGCAAGCCGTGGCGGTTGATGGTTGCGTCGGACCGGCCGTAAATGATGCAGCCGCCTTCCGGCGTGATTTTCAGCCAGTCGCCGTGGCGCCAGACATTCGGGTACATGTCGAAGTAGCTCGACAAATAACGCTTGTTGCCTTCATCGCCCCAGAAATACAGCGGCATTGACGGAATCGGCTGGCTGCAAACCAGCTCGCCAACCGCGTCGATCACCGGCTCACCGGCTTCGTTCCAGGCCTCAACCGCGCAGCCGAGCAGGCGGCATTGCATCTCGCCCGGAATCAGCGGCAACTCGCGGTTGCCGCCGATAAAAGCACCGGCAAAGTCGGTGCCACCGGAGATATTGCACCACCAGATATCAGGCGTTCCAATGGCGTCAAATTGCGCCGTGCCCCAGCGCTGGGCCTCTTCGGAAAGCGGCGAACCTGTCGTGCCCAAGGCACGCACACTGGAAAGATCACCGCAGGCCGACAAGTCAATTCCGGCCTTCATGCAGTTGGCAAAAAACGCCGCGCCAGCCCCGAAAAATGTCACGCCGAGTTGCGCGCCGAAGCGCCACAAGGTGGTCCAGTCGGGCTTGTCCTTGCTGCCGCCCGGGTTGCCGTCGAAGATGCAGCAGGTGGTGCCGTTGAGCAGGCCGCTCATCTGCGCGTTCCACATGACCCAGCCGGTCGAGCTGTACCAGTGAAAACGCTCACCCCAGGAATTGGGCGCATAGCTGCAGCCAATGTCGTTGTGCAGCGTTTTGAGGGCCAGCGCAACGATGACGGTGCCGCCGTGGCCGTGCACGATGGGTTTGGGCAGGCCGGTGGTACCGCTGGAATAGACAATCCACAGCGGGTGGTCAAACGGCAGCCAGACCGGCTCAAAGGCCGCGACTTCAGCATCATTTCTGGCTGTAGCCTTCGTCATATCTGCGCAATCAGCTATTAATTTTGTAGCGTCCAGGTTGCCATGCACGATCACATGCTGCACGCTGGGCAGGGCAGCGCGCAACTCGTCGAGCACCGCCGTGCGGTCAAAGTCGCGCCCGCCGTAGCGCACACCGTCGCAGGCAATCAGTACCTTGGGCTCAATCTGTTTGAAGCGGTCCAGCACGGCGTTGGTGCCCATGTCGGGCGCGCAAATGCTCCAGACCCCGCCCAGACTGACCACCGCCAGAAAAGCCACCATGGCCTCCGGAATATTGGGCAGGTAAGCGGCCACGCGGTCACCCGGCTGAACGCCTTGCGCTTTCAGGTGCAGGGCCAACGACGCGACCTGGCGGCGTAATTCGGGCCAGCTCAGTTCGCGCGCGGGTTCGCCGGCGGCAAGGCTTTTTTCGTTGTGACTGATCAGTGCCGGCAAGCCGGCGGCGTGCGCCGCCTCCACGTGGCGAAAAACCTG
>JAZKIE010000255.1:0-7571 GCA_040385025.1 Pseudomonadota bacterium
GCGCGGGTTTCATAGACGGCGGTGTTGCCGCGCAGCTCGCGGATCACCAGATTCACGTCGCGCCGGTACAGCGGTGGCTCCATGCCGCCACCGATAGGAATGCCGAAACCAAAACCAACGCTGCCACCGCCTCCGCCAATACCGCTGCCAATGAAGATGCTGGAGCCGCCGCCGTAGGGGTAGCCGGAATTTTCCCAGCGCGGACGCATGATGGGCTGCGTGGTGGCGCTGACCTGCACGCTGAAAGCCGCCGCCTGCGGGTTGTGCTGCAGGCCGACCCTGGCCAGCGCGGCCTGGGCCAGGCCTTCTAGCGCGGGCTGCCGCGCATCGGGTACCTGTTGCGAAGGCAGGCGCTCGAAGCGGTAGCTGGCGCCCGGCGCCGGCGGTGCCGGCGTCCAGCGGGCAAAACTGGTGACGTCACTGTTGACGAGGCGCGAGCTCGCGCAGCCGCCCAGCAGGCCGATCAGGGATGCTCCTAAAAAAATAGCTGCCAGCGCACGTTTCACAGGGGCTCCAGGCTAAATTGGCTTGAAATTATTGAAGCGCCACGACGGCCAGGCCAGGGCGCACCGGTTCGGCAAACGATTCCTCGTCAAAGGCCTTGTCACCGTCCGGGTCCGGCATGCCGGTGCTGCGTATGCCCTTGAAGTCGTGTTGTTTGCCGTCCATCAGATGCGAAGGCACGACGTTCTGCAGCGAGGTGAACATGTTCTCCAGACGGCCGGGAAACTTCTTGTCCCACTCGCGCAGCATGTTGCCGACCTGCACGCGCTGCAGGTTCTGCTGGCTGCCGCACAAGGTGCACGGAATGATCGGGAAGTCGCGCACCTGGGCCCACTTGATCAGGTCTTTTTCGGTGACATAGGCCATGGGCCGGATCACCACATGTTTGCCGGTGTCGCTGACCAGCTTGGGCGGCATGCCCTTGAGGCGCGAGGCAAAAAACATGTTCAAAAAGAAGGTCTGCAACATGTCGTCGCGGTGATGGCCCAATGCGATCTTGGTCGCGCCCAGCTCTTCGGCGACGCGGTACAAAATGCCGCGGCGCAGGCGCGAGCACAACGAACACATGGTTTTGCCTTCGGGGATCACGCGTTTGACGATGCTGTAGGTGTCCTGGGTTTCGATGTGGAAGGGCACGCCGAGTTTTTCCAGGTACTGCGGCAGGATGTGGTCGGGAAAGCCCGGCTGCTTCTGGTCCAGGTTGACGGCGATCAGCTCGAAGTTGATGGGCGCGCGCTTTTGCAGCTTGAGCAGGATGTCCAGCATGGCGTAGCTGTCCTTGCCGCCGGAGACGCACACCATGACCTTGTCGCCTTCCTCGATCATGTTGAAGTCGACAATCGCGCGGCCGACTTCTCGGCACAGGCGTTTTTCGAGCTTGTGCTCCTCGCGCTCGATCTTCAGCCCGGCCGTTTTCGCGGCGGCTGCGCTGTCGCCTTCGGCGGCGTCGTTCATCACATCATTCAGTACAGCACTCATATCGTTTCCATCCATCATTTCACCATTGCCCGGTCTCGACCCGAATGGCGACTTCGCAGTCGTCAAAAATTTCAAGTTTTGCAATTTTCACACGCACACCCAACACGCCGGGCAGCTGCATCAGACGGTGTGCCAGCTTGCCGATCAGGCTTTCCAGCAGATTCACATGTTCGGCCCGGCACTCATTGATGATGATCTGCCGCACCTTGCGGTAGTCCAGCACATGGTGGATGTCGTCGTCGCTGGGCAGCAGCGGCTGCGTGCCCAGATTCAGTTCGGCATCGACCTGAATCGGTTGCGGCGCGGTTTTCTCCTGGTCAAGAATGCCCAGGTTCGCGTCGAAACGCAAACCGTTCAGCGTCAGTATCTGCTTGCCACTTGTATTGAACATCTTGGGTATCGGCCTGCGGTGCGTGTGTAGGAAGGCGCGCTCACATCAGTGAGAAATCGCGCTCGAATTTCATCAGGTGCTGGCCGCCGTCCACCAGCAGCGTGGTGCCGGTGATGGAGCTGTTTTCCAGCGCAAATTTGACAGTGGCGGCAACATCGGCCGCGCTGGACGAGCGGCCCAGCGGTGACAGCGCATGCAGCGCCTGGAACTTTTCCTCGCTCAGCAAATGGCTGGTCAGCGTCAGTCCCGGCGCCACCCCGACCACGCGCAGTTGCGGCGCCAGCGCCAGCGCCAGCATGGTGTTGGCCGCTTCCAGCGCCGCCTTGGACAGGGTGTAGCTGAAAAAATCCGCGTTCTGGTTCCAGAGCTTCTGGTCCAGCAGATTGACGACCGCAAACCGGCCGGATGGCCCAGCCCCGACCGCTGAGGCCTGGCGTGCCAGCACGTGGGTGTGCAGGGCCTGCGCCAGCACAATCGCTGCGCCGGCATTGCTGCGCATGTGTTTTTCCAGCGCCGCAAAACTGAAGCTCGCTGCGCTGTCGTGTTCAAAGGTGGAGGCGTTGTTGACCACCGCATCGACCTGGCCGAAATGCGCGACCACTTGCGGAAGCAGGCCCCGTACGCCCGTTTCGTCCTCAAGGTCACAGCAAAAATGGGCTGAGGCCCCCGCCAGATCTGCGCAATCAGCTACTGTTTTTATAGCATCTTGCTCCGAGCTGCGGTAATGCACGGCCACGCGCCAGCCGCCTGCGGCCAGCGCGAGCGCAATTTCGCGGCCCAGCCGCTTGGCGGCGCCAGTGACGAGGACAACAGGAGCGGGAGAAAGGGGTGACATGAAAGAGGCCTGGACACGGGTGGCAGGGCAATCGCCGACAATTCAGGGGTGACTCCCCCGATCCTGACGACACCCCCTAGTTTAACGAGCGCCCTCGCCGGGCACATCCGTGAGGCCATCGCCGCAGCCGGCGGCTGGATCGGCTTCGACCGCTTCATGGCCCTGGCCCTGTACACGCCCGGTCTTGGCTATTACGCCAACAACTCGCGAAAATTCGGCCTGATGCCGGGTTCGGGCAGCGATTTTGTGACTGCGCCGGAGTTGTCGCCGCGTTTTGGCCAGGCGCTGGCCAGGCAGGTCGGGCAGGCGCTGGACGCCACCGCCACCGGCGAAGTCTGGGAGTTCGGCGCCGGCTCGGGCGCGCTGGCGGCGCAGTTGCTGGGCGCCCTGGGTCCGCAGATCCAGCGCTACACCATCGTCGATTTGTCCGGCACGCTGCAGGCGCGGCAACGCGAGCGGCTGGCGGGCTGGGGCGACACCGTGCGCTGGGTCAGCGAGTTGCCGGCGCAAATGCAGGGGGTGGTGGTCGGCAACGAGGTGCTGGATGCCATGCCAGTCCAGTTGCTGGCCCGTAGCCAGGGTGACTGGCTGGAGCGCGGCGTGGCCGTTCAGGACGGGGTGTTTGTCCATGCCGACCAAGCGACCGCACTGCGCCCGTCTTTTGAAGTGGTGGGCAAGCATGACTACCTCACCGAAATTCATCCGCAGGCTGAAGCTTTTGTGGCCACCCTGGCCGACCGGCTGCAGGCCGGTGCGGTGTTCCTGATCGACTACGGTTTTCCCGAACACGAGTATTACCACCCGCAGCGCAGCATGGGCACGCTGATGTGTCACCGCGGGCATCTGGTCGATGCCGACGCGTTGCAGGAGGTGGGCGAAAAAGACATCACCGCGCATGTCAATTTCAGCGGCATCGCGCTGGCCGGGCAGGAGGCCGGCTTGCAGGTGCTGGGCTACACCAGCCAGGCGCGCTTCCTGCTGAACTGCGGCGTGCTGGACGGCATGGAGGACGCGCCGCTGGCCGAACGCGTGATGGTGCAAAAACTCGTCAACGAGCATGAGATGGGCGAGCTGTTCAAGGTGATCGCCTTTGTGGTCGACTCACCGCAGCAGCCCTGGGGCGGGTGGCAGGCCCTGGGCTTTGCGCAGGGTGACCGAACCCACACCTTGTAGGGCTGCCAGGGTCCGGCTTGACCTCGCACCCCCGGCGGCTCAGGCGTAACGCTTGCTGCGCAAATTGTTCTTCATCTCCTTGAGCAGCGGCTGCAGCTTCTCGCCGCCTATGCGCAGCGCCACACAGGTGGCCAGGATGTCGATGATCATCAGGTGCAGCAGGCGCGACACCATGGGGCTGAAGCGGTCATAACCTTCCGGGTGGTCGGCCGCCAGGTGGATGTGGCCGGCCGAGGCCAGTGGCGAGCCGCTGGCGGTGATCACGATGGTGGTGGCGCCGTTTTTGCGCGCAATACTTTCGGCATCCATCAGGTCGCGGGTGCGGCCCGAGTTGGAGATGATCACCACGCAGTCCCCAGGCCGGAGCATTGACGCGCTCATGACCTGCATGTGGCCGTCGCTGTAGGCGATGGCATGCACGCCGAGGCGGAAAAACTTGTGCTGGGCGTCCTGCGCGACGATGCCCGAATTGCCGGCCCCGAAAAACTCGATGCGCTGGCCGGTCTGGTAGGTGGCAGCCAGCGCCGTGGCCGCCTTTTCAATCGCGACCGAACTGGCGTCGTTGCGGTATTTCAGGAAGGCCGCCACCGTGTTGTCGATGACCTTGACCAGCACATCGCTGGTCTTGTCGTCCACGTCCACGCTGCGGTGGATGAAAGGCACACCCTCGCTGACGCTGCCGGCCAGCTTGAGCTTGAAGTCCGACAGGCCGTCGTAACCGACACTGCGGCAAAAGCGGATCACCGTCGGTTTGCTGACATGCGCACGCGACGCCAACTCGGTCACCGGCAGGTTCGCAAAAGCCCGCGGATCGCTGAGCACCAGGTGGGCCACCCGCTGCTCGGCCGGCGCCAGCGACGGAATCGAGGCTTTGATCCGGTCTAACACTCCTCGCTCCAGCAGTAATCGTCTCTTGCAATCATCGCGCTGGAAGCACTCGGCCCCCAGGTGCCGGCCGCATACGGCCGCGGTCCCGAAGAGTCCTGCTGCCAGGCGTCCAGAACCGGTTCGACCCAGCGCCAGGCTTCTTCCTGCTCGTCGCTGCGCACAAACAGGTTGAGCCGGCCGTTGATCACGTCGAGCAGCAGGCGCTCGTAGGCGCCCACCCGTTCGGTGCCGAAACGCTTGTCAAAATCCAGGTCCAGTTGCACCGGCGCCAGTGTCTGGCTGGACGCGCGGCTACCTCCCCGGTTGTCCTGGCCCTGGGCGAACAGGTGCAGCTCCAGCCCGTCCTTGGGTTGCAGGTTGATCACCAGGCGGTTGCCTGCGCCCTGCGGCGACTTGTAGATCGCATGCGGTGTCGGACGGAAGTTGACTTCAATGTGTGCGTCGCGGTCGGCCAGGCGTTTGCCGGTGCGTATGTAAAACGGCACGCCGGCCCAGCGCCAGTTGGCGATCTCGGTGCGCAGCGCCACAAAGGTTTCGGTGCGGCTGTCCGGGTTGACGCCGCTTTCCTGCAGGTAGCCGGGCACGGCCTCGCCGTCGATGGTGCCGGCGCTGTACTGGCCGCGCACCACGTGCTGCTTGAGGGTTTCAGGGGTCCAGGGCTTGAGCGAACGCAGCACCTTGAGTTTTTCGTCGCGGATGGCGTCGGCATGGGCGTTGATGGGCGGCTCCATGCCGATGGCGCAGAGCAGTTGCAATGCATGGTTTTGCACCATGTCGCGCAGCGCACCGGTGCTGTCGTAGAAGGCGCCGCGTTTTTCAACACCCAGCTCCTCGGCAATCGTGATCTGGATGTTGGCAATGTTTTCGCGGCGCCACAGCGGTTCGAACAGCGAGTTGCCGAAACGCATGGCAAACAGGTTTTGCACCGAGGGCTTGCCCAGGTAGTGGTCGATGCGGAAGATCTGCTTTTCAGGCAATACACGCAGCACCGCTTCGTTGATGGCGCGGTTGGAAGCCAGGTCATGGCCCAGCGGTTTTTCCAGCACGACGCGGGTTTGCGGGCCATTGAGCCCGACAGCGGCCATGTTTTCGCAAATGCCGGTGAACAGTGCCGGCGCGGTGGCCAGGTACATCACCACGGTCTCGGCCTGGCGGGCTTTGAGGAGCTCCGCCAACTGCGCATAGTCGGCCGCCTGCGACAGGTCCATGCGCAGGTAGTGCAGCAGGGCGGCAAAACGCTCGAACTCGTCGCCGCTGGGGCGTTTGGCGAGCTCCACACTGTCAAAACGCGACTGGATCAATGCGCGGTACTGGGCGTCGCTCATCGCGTCGCGTCCGACGCCGATGATGCGCCCCTCAGGCGGCAGGGAGCCGTGCCGGAAGGCCTGGAACAGCGCGGGCATCAGCTTGCGCCAGGTGAGGTCGCCAGTGCCGCCGAACAGGACCAGGTCAAAACTCATAAAGAAACCGCCATGTAATAAAGTTTCATATTCTGTGCGCATAATCGTAACTCAATCAGGCCCTTCGCTGACAGGGGCCACCGCAGTCAGACCTCTACACTTGCCCCATGAACCAACTCGACGCGCTCAAACAGTTCACCACCGTGGTTGCCGACACCGGTGATTTCAAACAACTCGACGCCTTCAAGCCGCAGGACGCGACCACCAACCCCTCGCTGATCCTCAAGGCCGTGCAAAAGCCCGAGTACCAGCCGCTGCTCGCCGAGACCATGGCGAAGTTCCGTGGCCGGGCGCTCGACGAAACCATGGACCGCCTGTTGGTGCGCTTCGGCTGCGAGATTTTGTCCATCATTCCCGGCCGTGTCTCGACCGAAGTCGATGCGCGTCTGAGCTTTGACAGCAACGGGACCTTTACCCGCGGCGAGCGCATCATCGAGTTGTACGAGGCCGAAGGCATTCACATCGATCGCGTGCTGATCAAGGTGGCCGCGACCTGGGAAGGGATAGAGGCCGCGCGCCGGCTCGAAGACCGCGGTATTCACACCAACCTGACCCTGCTTTTTTCGTTTTGCCAGGCGGTGGCCTGCGGCCAGGCCAAGGTGCAACTGATTTCGCCTTTTGTCGGGCGCATTTACGACTGGTACAAAAAATCGGCCGGCGCAGCCTGGGACGAGGCCGCCAGGTCTGGCGCCAATGATCCCGGCGTGTTGTCGGTGCGCGAGATCTACAACCATTACAAACATTTCGGCATAACCACCGAGGTCATGGGTGCGAGTTTTCGCAACACCGGCCAGATCACCGCGCTGGCTGGCTGCGACCTGCTGACCATCAGCCCGGAACTGCTGGCCCAACTTGCCGCCAGCGAGGCGCCGCTAGAGCGGGCACTGGACGCCCCAGCCGCCCGTGCACTGGACCTGCCGGCCGTCAACTTTGACGAAGTGACTTTCCGCTACGCCCTCAATGAAGACGCGATGGCCACCGAGAAGCTGGCTGAAGGCATACGGGCATTTGCTGCGGATGCGGTCAAGCTTGAGCACTTGATGTTGGCCGCATGAGTTACGCAGCGAGGGGCCCCGGCACGGGGATCGATGCTAAGACGAATGCGGCCCAGCCGCCGACGCCACAATGCCTGAACATGGATGACTATGGGGAGGTGGCCGCATGAGTGCAGCCATGACCCGTTGCGATCACACGCCCGCCTGGGCGGCGCTGCGGGCGCTGTACGCGGCAAACGGCAAAACCTTCGACCTCCGAGAGGCTTTTGCCGCCAATTCCCAGCGCTTTGCCGACTTCAGCCAGGACGCGCCCCATGTGTTTGCCGACCTGTCGAAGAACCTGATCG
>JAZKIE010000256.1:0-5549 GCA_040385025.1 Pseudomonadota bacterium
TGGCCGGCCGCGAAGGCAAGTACGTCACCAGCCGCCAGATCTGGGACCGCCTGCAGAAAGAGCTGCAACACAACGTGGCGCTGCGCGTCAAGGAAACCGACGAAGAAGGCATTTTTGAAGTCATGGGCCGCGGCGAGCTGCACCTGACCATCCTGCTGGAAAACATGCGCCGCGAAGGTTTCGAGATGGCCGTGTCCAAGCCACGCGTGGTGATGAAGGAGGTCAACGGCGAGAAGTACGAGCCGATTGAGCTGGTCACCGCCGACATCGAGGAAACCCATCAGGGTGGCGTGATGCAGGCCTTGGGCGAGCGCAAGGGCGATCTGGTCAACATGGAGTCCGACGGCCGTGGCCGTGTGCGCCTCGAATACCGCATCCCGGCGCGTGGCCTGATCGGTTTCACCAACGAATTCCTGAACCTGACGCGTGGGTCCGGTCTGATTTCCAACATTTTCGACAGCTACGAGCCGCACCGCGGCGAGATCGGTGGTCGGAAAAACGGGGTCTTGATTTCCATGGATGCAGGTGAAATTTTCACCTACGCCCTGGGCAAGCTCGATGACCGCGGCCGCATGTTTGTACGCGCCAATGACCCGGTGTACGAAGGCATGATTGTGGGTATCCACAGCCGTGACAACGACCTGGTGGTCAATGCCACGCGTACCAAGCAGCTGACCAACTTCCGCGTGTCCGGCAAGGAGGACGCGATCAAGATCACGCCGCCTATCGAGCTGACGCTGGAATACGGCGTGGAATTCATCGAGGAAGACGAACTGGTCGAAATCACGCCCAAGTCGGTGCGTCTGCGCAAGCGCCACCTGTCAGAGAGCGAGCGCAAGCGCGCAGGCCGCTGATCCTCAAGGTCGGGCAGGGCGGAAAGCGGGCGTGCAGGTGCCTGCTTTTCGCCTTTTTCCTGTTTGGATATTGAATGAAACTGACACACAGCCGCGCCGTCGTTCTGATGATTGCGATCACCCTGATGTGGTCGATCGCGGGCGTGGTCACGCGCCATCTGGAGTCGGCTCGAAGTTTTGAAGTGACCTTCTGGCGCAGCTTTTTCACCTTGCTGTCGCTGCTGGTGATCCTGCCGGTGTTCCAGGGTCGCCAGGTGTTCTCGCGCATCCGCCATGCTGGCCGCTTCCTGTGGATCTCCGGCATTTGCTGGAGCGTCATGTTCACCGCCTTCATGCTGGCAATGACCATGACCAGCGTCGCCAATGTCCTGATCACGCTGGCGCTGGGCCCCTTCCTGACGGCCCTGGCCGCCCGCATCTTCATTGGCCACCGCATCCCGGCGCGCACCTGGATCGCGATTGCCATCGCAGGCGTGGGCATCGCCTGGATGTACGGCAGCCAGCTCAGCATGGGAGGCGGCATCGGGCAGTTCGCCGGCACGCTGGTGGCGCTGCTGGTGCCCATGGCCGCAGCCGTGAACTGGACCGTGGTGCAGCGCAGCCAGGCGCATGGCGAAAAAATCGACCTGGTGCCGGCCGTGCTGGTGGGGGCGGCGATTTCCTCGCTGATGACCTTGCCGCTGGCTTTTCCGTTTGCCGCCACCGGTCGGGATCTGGGCTTGCTGGCCCTGCTCGGGCTGGTGCAGCTTGCCATTCCCTGTGTGCTGTCGGTGATCTGTGCGCGTGTGCTCAAGGCGCCCGAGATGGCCTTGCTGGCTTTGCTGGAGATTATTTTTGGCATCCTGCTGGCCTGGCTGGGTGCCGGCGAGGTGCCGGCCGCCAGTGTGCTCAGCGGCGGCCTGCTGGTCATTGGCGCACTGGTGTTGAACGAAGTGATGGGATGGAGACAAAGAGCATGAACCAGACATACGAGCTGAAAACTTCAGGGGACGTGCTGACCGAGGTACGCGGCCAGGTCGGCTTCATCACCCTGAACCGGCCCAAGGCGCTCAATGCGCTGTCGCTGCCCATGGTGCGCGAACTTGCCGCCGCGCTGACCGCCTGGCAGGGCGATCCGGCCATTCTGGCGGTGGCGATACGCGGCAGCAACAAGGTTGGCCGTCCCGGCACACCCGAGGCGCTGTTCGGCGGTTTCTCGGCCGGCGGCGACATCCGCTTTTTCCATGAGGTGGCGCTGGCCGGTGACACCTCGCTCGACGACTTCTTCACCGAGGAATACAAGCTCAACCACCTGATCCACAACTACGCCAAGCCTTACATCGCCTTCATGGACGGTGTGGTCATGGGCGGCGGCATGGGGATTTCGCAAGGGGCACGAGTGCGCATCGTCACCGAACACAGCAAGCTGGCCATGCCCGAAACCAACATCGGCCTGTTCCCCGATGTCGGCGGGGGCTACTTTTTGAGCCGCTGCCCCGGCAGCGTCGGCGAGTACCTGGCGCTGACCGGCGTGGTGATAGACAGCGATGATGCGCTGGCGTATGGACTGGCCGACGTGAAACTGGCGGCTGCGGCTTTGCCAGCCGTGTGGCAGTCGCTGGGGGATCAGGTCTTTGCTTCAGCGGCCGCTGTGGACGCCTGGATTGCTACTGATTTGATAGCTGGTCACGCTCATCCGGTAAAGGCTGAAGGCCCATTCGATCAATATTTTTCACTTGCGCGGGTGAAACACATGGTGGATGCGCTGGAGGCCGCGCCCGACGAAGCGGCCCGAAAGACAGGCGCCATGTTGCGCAAGCGCTCGCCGCTGATGCTGCATGTCACGCTGGAGCAGATCCGCCGCGCCAGGACCCTGAGCCTGGCCGACGACCTGCGCATGGAGCGCGACATCGTGCATCACTGCTTTCACCTGAATTCGGGCGCCGCCAGCGAAACGGTCGAAGGCATACGCGCGCTGGCCATAGCCAAGGACTACACGCCGAAGTGGAACCCTGCGCGTATCGAGGACGTCAAGCCGGCAATGACCCAGGCGTTTTTTGCCAGCCCCTGGACCGCCGATAGGCACCCGCTGCGCGACTTGGGCTAACGCGACGGCCAGCGGTGCAGGGTGGCAGCTGCCACCAGCAGTGCCAGTGCCAGCCAGTCCGCGACCACCACGCGGGCGAGCAGTGCGTTGTAGCCGGGCGCTGCCAGTGCGAAACCCAAAAACGACAGCACGCTGACAAGTCCGGCACCCAGGGCCAGCGGCACGAGAGCGGGCCTGAAGGCAGCCCACAGCAGAAAAGTGCCCAACAAGCCGAACAGCACGGCGCGGTGCTGCATCAAGATCAACAGATTGGGTTCGTCGAAGGCCAGGCCGTACAGGGCTTGCAAGCGCTGCGGCCCCAAGGCACCGACCAGTGGCAACAGATGAATGATTGCGACGGCGGTCAACAGACAAGAAACGATTTTTTGCACGGTGGGCTCCTGGCCCCCAGTTTCCGCCGCCCGCCGCTCACCTGCCATTCCCTGGGAGGTAATGGGAGACGGGAGGCGCGCCCTAGCGGCTGCGCGACTTCATGGCGCGCTCGACCTCACGCTTGCCTTCGCGGTCCTTGATGGTGTCGCGCTTGTCGTGTTCACCTTTGCCCTTGGCCAACCCGACCTCGCATTTGACCTTGCCGGCCTTCCAGTGCAGGTTCAGCGGCACCAGGGTGTAGCCCTTTTGTTCGATCTTGCCAATCAACCTGCGGATCTCGTCCTTGTGCATCAGCAGCTTTTTGGTGCGTACCGAGTCCGGCCGGATATGGGTGGACGCCGTGCCCAGCGGATTGATCTGGCAGCCGATGATGAACAGCTCGCCATTGCGGATGACGACGTAGCCGTCGGTGAGCTGCACCTTGCCTTCGCGTAGCGACTTGACCTCCCAGCCTTCGAGCACCATGCCGGCCTCAAAACGCTCCTCAATGTGGTAATTGAAAGTGGCCTTTTTGTTGTCAGCAATACGCACGGCCGCAGCAGCAGCTTTGGGCGTGAGGTTGATGGCGGGCTTGCCGGTGGATTTTCCGGAGGAGGCGGCGGCCGGTTTTTTGGAGGATGCTTCTTTGGTGGCCATGAATGAAAGGTAAGGGCGGCATCGGCTAATACAATCGAGCGCAGCCCCTGATTGTATGAAAACCGTCCACAAGTCCGTCCTGATCTGGTACAGCGCAGCCGAAATGTTTGCCCTGGTCACCGATGTCGCCAGTTATCCGCAGTTCCTGCCCTGGTGCGACCAGGCCGAGGTGGTGGCGGAAGACCCCCACGGCATGACGGCCAAGGTCGGTATCTCGTTTGCTGGCCTGAGCCAGAGCTTCACCACCCGCAACACCCATGTGAAAGACCGCAAGGTCTCGCTCAAACTGGTGGACGGACCGTTTTCGAAACTCGACGGGCACTGGGACTTCACGCCTTTGGGCGACGGCAGCCAACGCGCCTGCAAGGTCAACTTCAGCCTGCGTTATGACTTCGACAACGCCGCGCTGGCCGCACTGGTCGGCCCGGTCTTCGACAAGATCGCCGGCAGCATGGTGGACGCCTTCGTCAAACGCGCGGGCCAGGTCTATGGCGAAACCTGAGACCGGTCCATGAACATTGTGCTGGTGTATTCCCCGGCACCGCGCCAGGTGCGGGAGTGGTCATTGGTGTTGCCGCCAGGCTGCACGGTGGCGCAAGCGATTGAAAGCAGCGGCATTTTGACCACCTGCCCGGAGCTTGCGTCGGGCAAACTCGCGCTTGGAATCTGGGGTCGTAAAACCAGTTTGAAGCAGGTTTTGCAGGCGCAAGACCGGCTGGAAATCTACCGCCCGCTGCGGGTTGACCCCAAAGTCGCGCGGCGTGAGCGCTTCAGCAGCCAGGGCGTGAAAAAATCAGGTTTGTTTGCCCGTAAAAGGGCAGGGGCCAAGGCTGGTTACTGAGCTGGCGCAGCAGGCTATTTGCAGTCGGTCTCAATAATGGATTGCAGGCGTTTGCTTTCCACCGCACGCGCGGCGTCATCCATGAACTCGCGCTCGCCTTTGGCATTGACGGTAGATATTCGGGTGCCGGACTGAAACGAGGCCAGGCTTTTTTTGGCTCTGACACAGTTGTCGGCGAGGCCTTGCGCAAATTTTTCTTCCTGCGCTTTTTTCTTGGCGGCTTCCTCTTCTTCCAGTTTCTTCTTTTTGGCCTCGAGTTCGGCGCTTTTCCCCGAAATTTTTGGGGCGTTGGGATCAACTTTGGGCTTCACAGCAGCGGCTGCCGGCGTTACTGCGGCGGCGCCGACCTCTTCGGCGGACTCGGCGGGAATCACGGGCAAGGCTGCGCGCCGGCCACCCGGTTGCTTGAGGATGTCTTTTTCCTGAATATCTGCTGGTGGCGGACGATCACTGAATACCTTGCGGCCGTCCTTGCCCACCCACTGATACTGGGCCGCTGCGGACAGCGCAAAGGCCCAGCCGGCCAGGGTCAGGATCAGGTGTTTCGGCGTGATGTTCAAGTCCATGCTTTCCAGTGTAGCGCTGCCCGGCGTTTGCAGGTCAGGTCTGCAGGTGGGCGTGGCGTCTTTTTGTAACGCGACCCATGGCATGTGGGGTCACAGGGTTTGTACCGACCGGCGCGGGTACAATCGTGTTTTTGGAGCTATCCCTATGCGCCTACTCGGCAAAGCGCTCACCTTCGACGACGTATTGTTGGTGC
>JAZKIE010000257.1:0-7715 GCA_040385025.1 Pseudomonadota bacterium
GCGAAGCGAGTTTAGCCAGACCCCGGCTGGACCGAGCACCGCAGGTTGCCCTCCGTAGCGTCAGCGAAGGAGGGACGCAGACAGCGGGGTCGCCTTTTCTTTGGTGACTTTCTTTTGGCGAAGCAAAAGAAAGTTACTTGCCGCCGGGCAACCCCCGGCCAACAGGTGCAGGCACACCAGACGGCTCGATCTGGCCAGCATGGATCCCGGATCAAGTCCGGGATGACAGCCAGCGCAATGAATTCGCTATAAATTCAATAGCTGCTCACGCATACCGGACAAGGGCTGGAGCCCAAAATCTCTTAAGGAAAAAGCGTGATTTGCCACGCCAGGCGCCAACCGCTCTACTGCACGTGGCATTCCCGCCGCAGCAGCGCCAGCGCATCATTGAGCGAATGAACCGCATCGCTTTCCAGCGTGGGCTGCGCCTCGTCCACAAAGGCTTCCCACAGGCTGGCATACGCATCCTGGTGCTGCACCGGCGCATGGTCAAGGATGTACTGCTGGGCCAGCGCGGGAACAAACCCGGATTTGCGGATCTTGCGCACCAGGGTCGTGGCGCTTTTTTCGGTCAGCATCGTTTTGGGCGCGGAACCCGCCGCTACGCACAGGAACAGGGTCAGCAGCGAGCCGTCGTCGGCATTGCCGCCGGTGACCTTGTTCCACCCAGCGGATGCCACGCGGTCATGGTGATCGACTTCGTTCAGCCCGTCTTCGATCCAGAAGTAGCGGCCCATGAAAGCGGGGCTGCGGTCGAACAAGGGGCGCGCCGGCAGGGCCGCATCGAGTATTTTTGGCGCGTCGGTCAACACCGACCGCCGCACCGCTTCCACCACCGCCCGCAGAGGGACAGGCAGTTTTTTCGGAACGGCGACCGGCAGCGCAGCCCCCGCCGCTGCGTGCTTTTTGCGCAAGGCAGCGATCATTTTTTCAAACGCGACCCAGTCGGGCATCTCGGTGCGGCCCGCAGCCAAAACCAGCAAGGCAGTGCGAATGACCGCTTCGGCGTCCTTGCCAGCGTCTTCGAGTTCCGCCGCGTCCATGCCCAGCTCACCGGCCAGCCAGAGCGCCGCATCGACCACCTCGGCCACCTGGCTGCGCCTGGCGAGTTCAGCCTGGTAATCGGCCAGGCTGCGCAGCGACCACTTGGCCAGCAGCGGAATGTGTTCGTCCTTGAAGCCGCCGCGCTCGTTCATGCCAAAGTGGCTGTTCTGCGGCATGGCGATCAGCGCCTTGAGCATGTCCGAACCGCCTTTGGAGCGCGACAGCAGCGAAAAATCGCGCAGCGACTCGGCCGCCCGCTGCAAGTCGCCGTCGCAGCTGCTTTCCAGGTACAGGCTGACCAGGTTGACCATGCGGTCGCGGGCTTTTTCAAGCTCCGGGCGCAAAAATTCGTTGCCGAAATAACGCGCAATCTGCACCAAACCCTTGGGGCCCTCGGCACGCATGGCCTCGATTTTTTCCGGGCCAATGATGCCGTGCAACACGCCATGCTGCAGCGCCTTTTCGAAAAAAGGGCGGGCGTCGTAGAGCGAGACGGCAGAAGGCGAGGACATGGCGATGAGGTGGGGCTGGTTAAAAGGAAACGCGCAGGTTCAGATCGCCGATTCCTCGTCAGACTCGCGCGCCGTCGGTGTGGCCTTGCCCCTATCGGTGTCGCCGGTTTCGACCTTGCCGTCGTCCTCCAGATCTTCTTCTTCGTCCTCCTCATCAGAAGCGGCCGCCTGGTGCGCACTGACCTTGGCGCGCAGCACCATCAGCATCTCGATGAACAGGTCCGGCAGTTCGTAGCGCAGGATCCAGGCGAGCTGCATCCAGTCCCGGTCGGCGATGTCCTCCTGCTGCACACGCGGCCTCTCGTAGGCCGAGGCCAGCAGTGCGGACTGCGACAACATCTTGCCGTACTCGTCGCCCGGCTCGAAACTGCCGCTGCGCGCAAAACCCTCGACGCGGCTCCATTGATCGGAAAAGTAATCGGCCAGCGCCTCGGCGCCACCGTCGATGTCGCCGATGGCCGTGAGGAACTCCACCGGGTCCGCATCTTCCCGGAAGATGACCGCGTTGACCATGCCGCGCAAATGCGCGCGGGTCAGGTCCTTGTAGAGTTTTTCAATCACCACGGCGCGGGCGAACTGCGCGGCTGACACCAGCAAGCCGACCACCGACTCGCGCGAATTGTCGTATTCGCGGATCACTGCCAGCACGTCCTTGGGCGGCAACTGCTCCAGCACCAGCATCAGCGCGCCGTCCCCTTCGGCGTCGGCCAGCCCGACCAGGGCCGACTCGGCGCCCACAATGTCGCCGGCGGCAATCAGGCTTTGGGTTTTTTCGATCAGGGCTAGATGGTTGCTCATCAGGGTTTCACTTTCAGGCTCATGTGCTTGTTTCAGTCTTTCTGGTCGAAGCCCTGCTGGACCAGCCAGTCGGCACCGGCTTCCTGGCGCGCGCGGGCATCGCTGCCCTGGCCGCCCTCCCCATCGTCCTCAAAAATCACCAGCTCATCATCGCCATCCTGCTCGCTGTTGTCGTCCTCATCCCCGTCTTCGTCGCTGACGATGATGCCGGCAGCAACCGGCAGGCCGGCCATGTATTCCAGACCGGCAGCCAGCGCCAGAAATTTGTCACCACCGGGCGCCCGTAAAACGGTATCAGCCAGCTCACGGGCCCAGGGCGCCAATTCGATGCCAGCCCCCAGGCTGCCCCAGCAGGGAAAGCTGTCTTCATCCTCAGTGAGCAACTGCTCCATCACCGCTTTTCCGGTGAAGTCAAACCCCTGGTGAAACACGACAGCGACCATTTCCGGGCTGATGTCCATCATCTGCACGAGAAAGGCGATCTGCTGGCGTTTGCCAGCCAGTCGCTGCTGCAGCACGTCACGCCCCTCGGAGTCGAAACGCAGGTCATCGATTTCGGACTGGTAGGCCGAGCGCAGGTCGAGAAAATAGGGAGAGATGCTCATGCAGCCGGGTGTTTCATCAATTTGTCCTTGCCAGAGCGGCTCACACGAGCGGGTTGAAATAATCGGTCCAGATGACGCGCGCCGTGTCCAGCGGGCTGTCGAGCAGGTTGCGGCGGCGGTTGTCGTCGTAGGCCTGCCGTTTGTCCGCATCCGACAGCACCTCGTAAGCCTGCTGCACCGCCCGAAAACGCTCCGGCGCCTGGGGATGAGCATTTTTGTCGGGGTGCCAGGCTGAGGCCTGCTGGCGAAAGGCTTTTTTGACATCGGCCAGCGTTGCTGCGCTGTCCAGCCCGAGGGCGGTGTAATGATCGGTCATGCGTTGGTGGCTGGATCCTGAACCGCTGGCAGGGCGCTGTCACGGCATGTTGAAAGGCTCCCCAGGCCGCCGCCTGCACATGCGCACGCGACGAGGAGATGGGGGATTATCCACGCCGGGCGCCTTTCAGGGCGGACGACCGCCGATTGCCCTTGTGCCGGGCTTGCCGACGCCTGACCCTGCTCCGGCAGGCCTGTGGCTTCAAGCCCAGGCCGACAATCGCCCCGATACCAGCCTGAAACGCCGCTCGCAACGCGCGGCCAGTGTTTCGTCATGCGTCACCATCACAAATGCCGTGCCATGCTCGCGGGCCAGTTGCAGCATCAGCTCGAAGACGCCGTCAGCGGTAGAACGATCCAGGTTGCCGGTCGGCTCGTCGGCCAGCACGCAGGCGGGCCGCGTGACCAGCGCGCGTGCAATCGCCACCCGCTGGCGCTCGCCGCCCGAGAGTTCTGCGGGGCGGTGATGGAGCCGGCCTTTCAGGCCCACACTGGCCAGCATGGCGCTGGCGGTCTGCGACGCCTTCTCGCGGTCCTCGCGCCGGATCCACAGCGGCATGGCCACGTTGTCGAGCGCACTGAACTCCGGCAGCAGGTGGTGGAACTGGTAGACAAAACCCAGGTGCTGGTTGCGCAGCTCACCCTGTTCGGTGGGCGACAGCGAAGACATCTGTTGCCCCTTGAGCTCGACATTCCCGCTGGTTGGCGCGTCCAGCCCACCCATCAGGTGCAGCAAGGTGCTTTTGCCGGAGCCGGAAGCACCGACGATGGCCAGGGTTTCACCGGCGAACACCTGCAGGTCCACGCCGTGCAGCACCGTCAGGTCGATAGGGCCCTCATGGAAGCGTTTGGTCAGGCCTTGGGCTTTCAGGACGATTTCACTCATAACGCAATGCTTCCGCTGGGTTGACTCTGCTGGCACGCCAGCTTGGATAAATGGTGGCAAGGAAAGCCAGCACCAGCGCAATCACGGCAATCGGCATGATGTCGGCGTACTGCGGGTCGCTGGGCATGCGGCTGATCAGGTAGATGTCCTTGGGCAGGAAGCTGGCGTTGAGCGCTCGCTCCAGCGCCGGAACAATCACGTCGATGTTGAGCGCGATGCCCAGACCCAGCAGCAGGCCCGAGAGCGTGCCGATGACACCGACCATGGCGCCCTGCACCATGAACACACCCATGATGCTTTTCGGGCTGGCGCCCAGGGTGCGCAGGATGGCGATGTCGGCGCGTTTGTCGGTCACCGTCATCACCAGTGTGCTGACCAGGTTGAAAGCCGCCACCGCGACGATCAGGGTCAGGATGATGAACATCATGCGTTTTTCCAGTTGCACCGCGGCAAACCAGGTGCGGTTCTGGCGCGTCCAGTCGCGGATCAAGAGGTCGCCGCTGAGGCTGCGCGACAACTCGGCCGCCACTTCGCGGGCCTGGTGCAGGTCCTTGAGCTTGATACGGATGCCGGTCGGGCCTTCCAGGCGGAAAATCTTCGCGGCATCGTCCTGGTGCAGCATGACCAGCGCCGAGTCGTATTCAAAATGGCCGGAGTCGAAGGTGCCAACCACCGTCATCTGCTTGAGGCGCGGCACAACACCGGCCGGCGTCACCTGCCCGCTGGGGGCAATCAGGGTCACGAGGTCCCCCTCACGCACACCGAGCGCGCGTGCCAGCTCGCCGCCCAGCACCACACCAAAGCTGCCTGACACCAGCTTGGGCAAAGCGGTGTCCTTCAGGTCCACCGCGAGGTCCGTGACCTGACCCTCCAGCGCCGGGTCAATGCCGCGCACGATGGCGCCTTTCATGTCCTCGCCGCGCGCCAGCAGGGCCTGCGCGGCGATGAAGCTGGCGGCGCCGGTCACGTTGGGGTTTAGTTTGATCTCCGCCAGGGTTTGCGCCACATTGGGCAAGGCCGCGCCGTTGGGCGCAAACACCTCGATGTGCGAAATCACGCCCAGCATGCGGTCACGCACTTCCTTCTGGAAGCCGTTCATGACGCTGAGCACAATGATCAGCGCCGCCACCCCCAGCGCAATGCCGAGCATGGAGACACCGGAGATGAAGGAAATAAATCCGTTGCGCCGGGTGGCGCGGCCTGCGCGTGTGTAGCGCCAGCCCAGAATCAGTTCGTAGGGGATTTGCATGGGGCCAATTGTGGCATCAGGCCCGTTCGCCCTCTTGCTCGTCCCGGCAATCCCGGACAATAGGCCCATGCCGGACAAACTTCATCTGATCATTGCCGGGGCTGTGCTGCCCCAGGACGCCAGCGAAGCTGCGCCGCCCTTGCCGCCGCTGACAACAAATTTGCGTGCGCTGCTGGCCGCGATGACACCGGCCGACCGCATCGAATGCGCCGAGGACGACCCGTCCACGCCTTTTGAACTGGCACTGGCGCAAGCCAGGGGCTTGCCCGGAGGTCCCGGCCAGATCCCCTGGGCGGCCTTCGAGACCGGCAGCACCGGCCTGCCCTGCGCCTTCATCAAGCTGTGCCACTGGCAGGTCGGTGCCGACCATGTGCGGCTGTCACCGCCCGGGGACCTGGCGCTCGACGAAGACACGTCCCGTGCGCTGCTGGCAGCGATGGCGCCCTACTTTCTCGAAGACGGCATCACGCTGACCCCTTGCGACAGGCTGCCCGGCACCTGGCTGGCCGCCGGCGAGGTGTTTCGCGGCCTGCGCAGCGTCTCCATGGACACATTGATGGGCCGGCACCTGACACGTTCGCTGCTGGACGGCGCCGGCACGCCGGCCGCCACCTTGCGCCGCCTGCAAAACGAAATGCAGATGCTGCTCTACACCCACCCCGCCAACGAGTTGCGGCAGCAGCAGGGCCTGGCGCCGGTCAACTCCTTCTGGGTCACGGGCGCTGGTGTGCTGGACCAGCCGATTGCCATGGCGCCGGATGTGCGGGTGGAATCGCGCCTGCATGGACCCGCGCTGCGCCGCGATGCGGCCGCGCATGCACAGGCCTGGCAGGCGGTGGACGCCGATAGCTGCGCTGCGCTGCTGGCCGCTCTGCGCGCCGGTGGGGACGTGCGACTGACGCTGTGCGGTGAACGCGCGGCGCAAAGTTTTGTTCCTGCCGCACCCGGTCTGTGGTCCAGAATCAAGCATGTTGCAGGCCTCCAGCCCACGTGGGATGGGCGCAAGCAGCTATGAAAATCATCGTACGCGAAGCGCCGCCACGCAGCGTCTGGGCGCTGGAGCAGGCCGGTGTCCACCCCTTGCTGGCGCAGCTCTACGCCGCGCGCGGTGTGCGCAGCGCCGACGAACTGGACGACGGCCTGGCCCGCTTGCTGCCACCGGCATCCATGCAAGGCACGCAGCAGGCGGCGCTGCTGCTGGCCGACGCCATCGCCGCCCACAAAAAAATCTGCGTGGTGGCCGACTACGACTGCGATGGCGCCACCGCCTGCGCGGTTGCGCTGCGCGGCCTGCGCCTGCTGGGCGCCACGCAGGTCAGCTACATCGTGCCGGACCGCGTGGTTGACGGCTACGGCCTGACCGCGACTATCGCCGAACGTGTCAAGGCCACGGGCGCCGACTTGCTGGTCACGGTGGACAACGGCATTGCCAGCCTGGACGGCGTGGCGCGCGCGCGTGCGCTGGGCATGCAGGTGCTGGTGACCGATCACCATTTACCTGCGCTCAGGGACGGCGCCATCGTGCTGCCGGATGCCGATGTGATCGTCAATCCGAACCAGCCCGGCTGCGCTTTTGAGAGCAAGTCGATTGCCGGCGTCGGCGTGATGTTTTATGTGCTGCTGGCCTTGCGCGCCGAACTGCGCCAGCGCGGCATTTTCGACGCAGGCAACCAGCCCAAGCTGGACAACCTGCTGCCCCTTGTCGCCCTGGGCACCGTCGCCGACGTTGTGAAACTCGACGCCAACAACCGCCGCCTCGTGGCTCAGGGCCTCAAGCGCATACGCAGCGGCGCCCTGCCGGCCGGTGTGGCGGCGCTGTTCAGCGCCGCCGGCCGTGTCGCCGCCGTGGCCACCAGTTTCGACTTCGGTTTTGCGCTGGGCCCACGCATCAACGCCGCCGGCCGGCTCAGCGACATGACCCTGGGCATCGAATGCCTGCTGACCGACGACGCGGGCCGCGCCGACGAGTTGGCCAGGACGCTGGATGGCATCAACCGCGAGCGCCGTGACATCGAGGCCGGCATGCGCGAGCAGGCGCAGTACGCCGCCGACGCGATGATTGACGAGGATGAAGTGCCGCCACCGGCGATTGCGATTTTCGACCCCGACTTTCACGAAGGTGTGGTCGGCATCGTGGCCTCACGCATCAAGGACAAGCTGCACCGTCCGACCTTTGTGTTTGCGGCCAGCCAGGCGCCGGGCCGCGAGCACGAGCTCAAGGGCTCGGGCCGCTCGATTGCCGGCTTTCACTTGCGCGACGCGCTGGACCTGGTGGCCAAACGCCACCCCGGCGTGTTGCTGCGCTT
>JAZKIE010000258.1:0-5770 GCA_040385025.1 Pseudomonadota bacterium
AGGGCGCTGGCCGGGAGCGGCCCGATCTGGCGGCGCAGGTCCGTGGCCTTGCGACGCATCTCGGTGATGGCGTCTTTGGCCAGCGATTTGTTGTTCGACAAGGCGATGCCACCCACCAGTTCGGCCATTTCAAGCAGCAGCGGGTCCAGGTACCAGACTGCGGCCGTGCCCAGCGCCAGCGCCCAGGCGCGTTTGGGCTGGCCCGGTGCGGGCGCAGGGTCGGCGGTCTCGGGCGGGGATGCTGGCAGGGGCGTCATGGCGAGTCTTGCATCGACCATAACGGAGGAAACTTAATTTTGGCTGACTAGGCGGCGGGCTGCTGGGGCCTGAGACCCGCTCAGGCCGCGCGCCGGGGCCGCCAGTGGGCGCTGGCCTGTTGGTGCAGCTCCGCCCGTCGCGCGGCCAGCGGCAACCAGCCGGGTGCGGCATAGGCGGCCCGCGTGAGGAAGTCCAGCAGGTCCACATGGCGGCGCAACACGCGCTTGATGCGGTGCGCCTTGATCGGGTTGAAGATGCCGTGGCGCGAGAACAACTGGCGTGGATTTTTGCGTATCCACAGCCAGGAGCCGAGCTCCAGCGTCATCGGCAAAAAGACGTGGCCTTCGGGCGTGTGCTCATAGGCATGGTCCCACAGGTCGCCGTGCAGCAGGTACTGGTTGCTTTGCGGCTCGAAGCTGTAGTCGTGGTGCGGCATCGCTTGCTCCAGCATGGTCTTGAGCGTAAACATCTCGGGCAGATGCGCCATCAGCCGGCGTGTTTTGGCATAAGGAAACCAGATGCTGTCGTCAAAACCGTAACCCGAATGGCAGTCGAGCGCCAGACTGAAGGGCCGGCTCGCCAGGTGCTCACGCACCACCTGGAGCAACGCCGTGCTTTCGGTTTCCATGGGCGCGCCGGGCCGGCCGCAGTACCAGGGCAGCAGCGGGCTCATGGTTTGACCGCCGGCCAGAAAAGGCACGCGGCTTTCGGCGCGCTGCGCTGCGTTGCGCATCAGGTCCACGCCGCGCGGGTTGGCGCGTTTGTGCGCCCACATGCCGCCTGGGTTGACGATGGGCATGAACACCAGCCGGACGTTTTGCAACTGTTGCCGCAGCAGCGTGTCCCATTCGAGCCGCCACAGCAGCGCACGCATGTAATGCAGGATCAGTTGCGTGCCGATGCGCTCCAGCCCGTGAATGCCGCCGAAAAAACCAATCGCCGGCGCACGCGGGTCGCTTGAGCCGATGGCCGCGGTGAACAGCTCAAACGAGGGGCCGGCGGTGTGGACCTCGGCAACGGCCTGCACCTCCAGGTGCGCGCCGCCGGCCCGCAGGATGGCCTTGAAGTCTTCATGCTCGGCAAAGGTGGCGGCAGCGTCGGGCGTGCGGGCGAGGCGGTGGGCATCAAAGGGCGGGTGCAAAAAATCCATTTCCCCATCCTTGCAGACTTGTGTGACAAATCACTGCATGCCTTCCCTGTCAGCCGATTTGCTATGAAAAAAGGAGCTGTTTGCGCCCGTTTTGCATGGGCTGGAGGCTGATTTGGCTTGAAGTTACGGACCCGGCGGGAGCAACACCAGATCAGACGCCGGGAAGGCCACGCAGGGCAGGATCCAGCCTTCGGCCTTTTCTTCGGCGCTCAGTCCCGGCCAAGCGATGCGGTAACTCACCTGCCCGCTGGCCAGGCGGCAGATGCAGCTGCGGCAGGTGCCGTTGCGACAAGAGCTTTCCAGAACAATGCCGGCCTGCAGTGCCGACTGCAGCAAGGGCCGGCTGGCCGCTGCGTCGAAAGGCTCGCCGCCCGGCAGCAGGCGCGCGCTGTAAACCGGAACGGGGGGCGTCTTTGTCATGGCCTGCAGTTTAGGGGCCAGGCATCAGGGCGGTTTTCATTTGCTGCGACAATCCGGGTCCCCCAGCAACGATTCCCCCAGAGCCTCTTTCATGTCCAGCTACCAAGTCCGCCCCGCTACCGTGCGCGATGCCAAAGCCATTGCCGAAATCAACGCCAGCTCTTCACGCGCCGCCTACCAGGGTCTGGTTCCCGACGACCAGCTTGGCACCCTGTCCCTCGACAAACGCCAGCAGTTCTGGCGCGATGCCATCGAGTTCATGGAGCCGCAGGTCCAGGTCGCCACCGATGGCGACAAGGTGATTGGTTTTGTCGGCTTTGACCGTTCGCGCGACAAGGGCACACCCTCGACCTGCGGCGAAATCTGGGCCATCTACGTGGACCCGGCGCACTGGAACAAGGGGGTGGGCGTGGCCCTGTGGGACGCCGCCAACGACGGCCTGAAGGAAGAGGGTTGCACCAAAGTCACGGTCTGGGTGCCGGTGCGCAATGAGCGCGCCCTGCGCTTTCACGAACACGCCGGTTTCAAGCGCGAGATGGCCTCGCTGAAAACCGTGCTTGTAGGCACCGTCAAACTCGAAGAAGTGCGCCTGAAGCGCGAGGTCGGCTGAACCGCGGCTGTCTCAGGACGGCACGTCCAGCACGCGTTCCTCGTCAGGAATCACCGGCATGTCTTCGTCGGGCGACAGCGGCAGGTCTTCAGTGTCTTCGGCCAAGCCGGTCTCGTCCGGATTGACTTCGCGCGGACGGCCATCATGTCTGCTGGCGGAAAAATGGGTCATGGTCATGCTCCAGTTAGGGCCCCATCTTGCGCGGCGCCAGGCAAAACACCCCTAGGAAAATCATGCCAAGCTCTGTCGGTGCCGACCGACAGAAATTTGAACGGTGTTTTTGAATGCCAGCCCATCACCAGTATGCGCGGACAGCTATCAATTTAGTAGCAAATTTGACCCTGCAGTGGCGGTCGCGCTGCCGTCTTGTATTAGGATGATCGCCACCATGAGCGCCGCCACCCCCAACGCACTTTTTGCCCTGTTCGACACGGCCGTTGGCGCCTGCGGCATCGCCTGGGGCGATGCGGGCATCTGCGGTGTGCAGTTGCCTGAAGCCGACGCCGTGCAAACACGCGTGCGCATGCGCCAGCGTTTTCCTCAAGCGCTTGAAGCCGCCCCTGGCGAGGAGGTGCAGGCGGCCATCCACGGCATCAGCGCCATGCTGCGCGGCGAGGCGCACGCGCTGGATGCGCTGGTCTTTGACATGCGCGGCGTGCCGGCTTTTCACCAGCGCGTCTACGCCGTCGCGCGTGCCATACCGCCGGGCCAGACCCTGACCTATGGCGAGGTGGCGGCCCGGCTCGGCGAGCCCGGCGCTGCGCGCGCTGTCGGGCAGGCGCTGGGACGCAACCCTTTTGCGCCGGTGGTGCCTTGTCACCGCGTGCTGGCCGCTGGTGACAAGCCGGGCGGATTCTCCGCGAGCGGCGGTATTCGCACCAAGCTGCGGCTCCTGATCATCGAAGGCGCGATGCGCGGCACACCCGGACTGTTCGACTGACTGGCTGCCTTGTCCTACAGGCGCGTTATCCGCTTGCGCACAGGCAAGCCGGCAGTGCTGTTTCAAAGTGAAGGATGCGTTCACAAGCCGGCACCGCCGGCGCTGTGGACAGATTGCAAACCCTCACTTTGAAGGAATTCATCATGGAAACATCCAACGGCACCTCCAGCGGCATCAGCAGCGGCGAAAGCGCCTTGTTGCGTGGCGTCAGCCAGGCCGGCAGCTCGCTGCACAACACCATCGACAAGGTCGCCGAGCCGGCGCGCAGCACGGTGGACCGTGCCGCGACGGCTGCCCACAACACGGTGGACAAACTCGCCAGCGGCGCCAGCAGCGTGGCCGGCAAATTCAGCGACCAGGCGCACCGTTTCACAGACGCACCCCTGCAGGCCGTGGATTACTCCAAGGCCTACATCAAGGACCATCCGCTGCAGGCGGTCGGCGCTGCGTTGCTGGTGGGGCTGATCTTCGGCCGCCTGACCGCCAGCCGTTACTGAGTCAAGGGGCGGTGACCAGCCGCAGGCAGGTGATCTCCGAAGGCGCGCCAAAACGCTTCGGAGGCCCCCAGTAACCCGTGCCCCGGCTGGTGTAGATCCACATACTTTTCAACCGGTGCAACCCGGCGGTAAACGGTTGCTGGAAACGCACGAACCAACCCCAGGGCCAGAACTGGCCGCCATGGGTATGGCCCGAGAGCTGCAGATCAAAACCGGCTTTTTCCGCCTCCACCGCGCTGCGCGGCTGGTGCGCCAGCAGCAGCTTGATCGGCGCACCTGCCGGGGCACCGGCCAGCGCCGCATGCGGGTCGCTGCGGTGTGTGCTGTCAAAATGCCCGGCGCTCCAGTCGGCCACGCCGGCCAGCACCAGCCCGTGGGGCAGCACCACATGTTCATTCATCAGCACCCGCACGCCCAGGCGGTTCAGTTCCTCGATCCAGGCGTGGGCGCCGGAGTAATACTCGTGGTTGCCGGTGACGAAGTAGGTGCCGTGAACCGACGACAAGCCGGCCAGCGGCGCCACATGGGTGGCCAGGTCTGCCACCGTGCCGTCCACCAGGTCGCCGGTCACCGCCACCATGTCCACCTGCAGTTGGTTGACCACGTTCACGATGGCTTGCAGGTAGCCGCGCTTGATGGTGGGCCCAACATGGATGTCGCTGATTTGTGCAATCGAAAAACCATGCAGGGTGGATGGCAGGCCGCTGATCGGCACATCGACGCGGACCACGGCGGCGGTGCGTCTGGCGTTGAAAAACCCGAAAAAAGTCATCAACAAGCCGAGCAGCGCAACCGCCGCTGCTGACCCCGCGCTCAGGCCTGGCCATGAAAAATCACCGGGCCGTACCAGCAGCCACACCCAGCCCGTGAGCAATACGGCCTCGCGCAGCAGGCTCAAGACAAACAGCGACGAAAACAGGCCCATGAACAACATGCCGGTCCAGGCCATGCGGTCGGCCAGCACCGGCGACTTGAAGCGCCGCGCCGTCAGGCCCATCGGCATCAGCACCATGGAAGCCAGCAGGCTCAGGGCCAGCAGCATTTGCGCGACGGGCCAGACTGCCAGCGCGGGGATCAGGCGAAGGCCCAGGTAGGCGTGCAGCAACAGGGAAAAAGCAAACAGGGGCATGGGTTCTCACAAAGGCAAGGCCGGTTGGCACCCCATGGATGTGGCTGCAAACCCGTCAAATACAAGCGCCGAATGCAAGGCCCTAGACTGGCCGGAGCGAACCCCAGGTGCGAACCGCGCCGTAACCCGCCAGCGCACTGCCACAGGACAGCGCCGCGCCCCAGACCATGTCCACCAGTGTGAGTTGCCATGGCCAGCCCTTGAGCGTGGCCAGGTTGCTGAGATCGTAGGTGCCGTAGGCCAGCAGGCCGAAAAACGCGGCCAGTGCGGCGCAATGTATCCAGCCTTGTTTTTCCAGGCCGGGGCGCACGGCAAACACCACCAGGCCGACCGGGTACAGCAGGTAAAACACCGCCGCCGGCAGCAGCAGCGGCTGCTCGCGCATCAGCGGGCCTATCCAGCCCTGGTAGGCGCCGGTCATCAGCAGGCCCAGCCAGGCCATGTCGGCGGCCAGAAAAAACACCAAAGTGCCGGCATAAGCGATCAGCGAGTTTTTCATCATCCGGCCATTGTGTACCGTCGCGCGAAAAGCCGGCGGCCCTGCTGCGACAATGGCCTGCTCATCACCTTTTTCGGGAAACTCCCATGGCCAGCAGCCTGTTTGCCTTGCTTGACGATATCGCCACCGTGCTGGACGACGTGGCCTTGCTGACCAAAGTCGCGGCCAAGAAAAGTGCGGGTGTTCTGGGTGATGACCTGGCGCTGAACGCACAGCAGGTCGCCGGCGTCAAGGCCGAGCGCGAGTTGCCGGTGGTCTGGGCTGTCG
>JAZKIE010000259.1:0-1795 GCA_040385025.1 Pseudomonadota bacterium
TGGTTCGGGTACGGGGGTCAGCGGCGGCGGCTGCCAGAGGCGCACACCCATCTCGCGCAGCATGGCGCGCTGGCGTTTGTCGAGGTCCAGGCTCATGACAGCGCCAAGCTCATGACCACGGCGTCTTCACGCTGGCCCTGGGCCGCCGGGTAATACTGGCGGCGCGTGCCGACATGGCGAAAACCGTAGTGTTCGTAGATGGCGCGCGCGCGCTCATTGCTCACGCGCACTTCCAGCCACAACCACAAGGCGCCCTGGCCGCGCGACCAGATCACCAGCGCGTCGAGTATCATGCGGGCCCAGCCCTGGCGCTGGTGGTCGGGTGCGACCGTGATGTTGAGCAGGTGCACCTCGTCCACGCCTTTCATGGCCACAAAATAACCGAGCAGCTCGCTGCCGCCCTCGGGCCCGGCGGCCAGCACCTGCGCCTGGTAACCGGCGTTGAGGGAGTCGCTGAAGTTGCCCCGGCTCCAGGGGTGGTCGTAAGCGCTTTGTTCCACCCGCAGCACCGCGTCGAACCATGCGTCAGTCATGGACTCGAAACGGGCTTCAGAGGGTTGGAGAACAGCGTTCATGGTCGGGCAGTGGCGAGCGCAGCCTGGGCTTTGACCCGTGCGCGCTCTTCGGTGGTCAATGCTACTTTATCGCGCACATACAGCGGCAGCGCCTCTGCCGCGTCCACGCCCTGACCGGCCGCCAGCAGCGCCGGCGCCAGCCGCAGCATGGCGCTGGCCGTGGGCAGGGCTTCAACACACTGCGCCACTGGCCAGGCCGGCAGGCGGCCTGCATAAACCTTGAAGACATTGCCGGCCAGCAGATCCTCCGCGCCCGGTACAAAGTCCTCGGGCCGGCGCAGCGTGCAGGCATCCAGCGCCAACCAGGCGCCCGCCCCGTAAGCGAAGCGCTGCACATACATCTCGTCCATGCGCGCATCGAGCAGCGCGGTGAGCTGCAGCGTGTCCGCGCCGGGCTGGTGCTGGAAGCGCGCTTCTTCGGCGACTGCCAGCAGCGTGTCCAGCGGCAGCACCGGCAGCTTCGCACCCAGCGCCAGGCCCTGCGCCACGGAACACGCCGTGCGCAGGCCGGTGAAGGAGCCCGGCCCGCGGCCAAACACCAGCGCGTCGAGCGCGGCCAGCGTCAAGCCGGCCTGCGCCAGCAGGTCCAGGATGGACGGAATCAGCGCGCTGGAGGCCTGCGCCGCGCCGGGGCCGGTGTGTTGCCAGACGCGCTTGCCGTCGCTCAACGCCACCGACAACACCTCGGTGCTGGTGTCAAAGGCCAGGAGTTTCATGGGCTTCACAGTCAAATCAGGCCTTGGCCCTTGTGGGGTTTGCGTCATCAGCTATCAAATCAGGAGCAACTGCCGATGGACGCTGGGCCTGCATACGCACGCCAAACACAATGCCCACCGTCACCAGCGCCAGCCCGGCCAGCAAATTCCAGTGCAGCGGCTCACCGAGAAACATCACCGCGCCCAGTGCCGACAGGCCGGGCACGACGGCGGTGATCATGGTTGAGCGCACCGGCCCGAAGTGCTGGACCATCTTGGTGAAGGTGATGCCCGAAATCACCACCGAACCCATGCCCTGGAACATCACCTGGAAAATAATTTCGCCCCAGGGCGCGGTGGCGAGCTGCGTGGCGAGCGCGCCGCTGAACACCAGCAGGCCATAAACCGGCACATAGGCGACAAAGGCAAACACGCTGATCGCAATGGTTGCCTGTACCGCCTGCAGCGCGTGTTTGCGCACCAGCACCGAATACACCGCCCAGCAGGTGGACGCGCTCAAAAACA
>JAZKIE010000260.1:0-2634 GCA_040385025.1 Pseudomonadota bacterium
AATGCGGGCACTGCGGCCGCACGCGCTGCGAGGACTCGCGCAGCACGGCCATCAGTGTGGCTTTTTCAAACGTCGGTTTCTTGCGGTAGACGCTGGCGCTGACACGCTCGAAAGGCAAGGCGCCGTCGATGAAGACGACCTTGCCGTCTGCGCGGTGCGCAATGCCCTGGGCTTCAATGTCAAGCGACTCGACCGTGAGGATATCCGGGGGGTAGTCTGCGGGAGGTGCGGCAAGGGCCGGGTTCTGCGTTTTATTCTGTTTTCTTCGGGACATGCCCCATTGTCTCAGGCTGCGCTACCATTTTCGGATCGGCAACAGCGGGCGACCAGGAGCGAACGATGGAAATACGGATCTGCATCGACGTCAACGACATGGAGCGCGCGGTCGCGTTCTACACCGAAGGGCTGGGGCTTCAGTGCGGACGGCGCTTCCAGAGCGGCTTTGTCGAGATCCTGGGCGCGGGCAGCCCTATCGACCTGCTGCTCAATGCGGCCGGCACGAAGCCGCTGGCCGGCAGCGATACGCAACGCAGCTACCAGCGCCACTGGACACCGGTGCACCTGGACTTCGTGGTTGAAGACATCGACGCCGCCGTCGCGCGGCTGCTGCGGCACGGCGCCGTGCTGGAGCAGCCGGTCACCGAGCGCGTCTGGGGACGTATTGCGGGCCTGGCCGACCCTTTCGGCCATGGCCTGGACTTGCTGCAGTTCAAGGGCCGGGGTTACGACGACATCCCCCGTGGCCAGGATCAGCTCCCAACTTGATAGCTGCCCACGCCCGCTGCCTTTGGGCTGGAGGCCGATTTCTTTCACAAGCCGTCGGTAACGGCCCATCAAAAAAGCCCTGCGTTGCAGGGCTTTTTTTGCATCGTCAGCCGGTTTATTTGGCCGGCAGGTACTTTGCCGGGTCCACCGGTTTGCCCTGGCGGCGGATTTCGAAGTGCAGCTTCACGCGGTCCGCGTCGCTGTTGCCCATCTCGGCAATTTTCTGGCCCTTGCGCACCGACTGGTCTTCCTTGACCAGCAGGGTCTGGTTGTGCGCGTAAGCGGTCAGGAAGGTGTTGTTGTGTTTGAGGATGATCAGGTTGCCGTAGCCGCGCAGGCCGGCACCGGCATACACCACACGCCCGTCGGCAGAAGCCATCACGCTGTCGCCGGCTTTGCCTGCAATGTCCATGCCCTTGTTTTTGGCTTCGTCGAAGCCCGCGAGCACGGCGCCCTGTGCCGGCCAGATCCAGGCCACGTCCTCGTCGCCAGCAGTGGCGGCGGGTGCCGCAGGTTTGGGCGCACTGGCCGCCTGGGCCGGTGCGCTGGCTGCCGGCGCCGGGCTGACCGGCGTGGCCGAGCCGGAGGTCACGGGCCGGGCCACGGCCACCGATTCTGGCGGGACCACGCGCAAAACCTGGCCGACTTCGATCAGGTTGGGATTCTCGAGGTTGCTCCAACGGCCGATATCGCGCCAGTTCTGGCCCGTGTCCAGGCCGATGCGTATCAGGGTGTCGCCGGGTTTGACCGTGTAATAACCGGGTTTGCCGGCGTTCTCAGCGCCGGGCAAAGGCTTCACGCCGGCATCGACAGCCACGACGGGCGCGCGCGACATACCGGTGCCGCGGTCTTCAACCGGCGCGCGATTGGGGCCGCGCGGTGCACTGCAGGCTGCCATCAGCAGCACGGTGGCGGCGAGCAGGCAGGTCAGGGCCAGGCGAGCGGCGCCCTTGCCGGCGCGGGGCGCTTCAAGGGCCGAGGGAGAAAACGCTGCCATGGAGAGCCCTGTTTGTTGATTCATTGCTGTATTGACCTTTTCCAGATGCTGTGTGGTAACACGGTGTGACGCCGGGCGCCGACTTTGGTTCAGGAGGCCCAGTGTGCGCTTTTGCCGCCCGGGCCAGGGCCTGCTCACACTATTTATGCAAGTGCGAACATGGTTAAAACAGCGCCAATCTAGGCGCACGACGACGCCCAGCCTGGGCGGCTGGGCTAGAAGTGCAACAACGAGTGGTGCTGTTTTAACCATGTTCCCTCCGGGTTGCGGCCAAAAAGGCCATGCGCAGCGTTGCAAAGCCTTGCCGGGCACCCGCCCGGCTGCATTTTGCGCCTCGCGCATGACCTTTTTGACTCGCAACGCATCTTGCATCAATAGTGTGAACAGGCCCTAACTGGTTCCTGATTTTAAAGGCACAAAGTGCACCGCTTCCAGAACCGTCTGGGTCACGCCCTGCGCCGTTTTGTCGAGCACCACCAGCGCCTGCGCGCCGCCCGCCATGTGCATGGGCGCGACCAGGCGGCCACCGATGGCGAGCTGCTCAACCCAGGCCGGCGGAATAGCCTCGCCGCCGGCCGCCGCGATGATGGCTGCATACGGCGCGCCTTTGGCATAACCGGCCATGCCGTCGCCAAACAGCAGATGCACATTGGCCAGCCGGAAGGCACGCAGGTTGTCGCGCGCCTTGTCGTGCAAGCCGCGCAGTCGCTCGATGCTGTAGACCTCGCTCGCCAGCTCGCCCAGCACCGCTGCCTGGTAACCGCAGCCGGTGCCAATCTCCAATACCCGGCCCAGCTTGCCGGGCGGGCTGCCTGCACCCTGGCGCAGCAGTTCCAGCATGCGCGCCACCACGTTGGGCTTGGAAATCGTCT
>JAZKIE010000261.1:0-1700 GCA_040385025.1 Pseudomonadota bacterium
GCGAGCCCGCTTGTGTCCAGCGGCTTGATGACATTTTGGCCAATAGCCCATACCCCGATTGCGGCAATAGCTATCGAAAACGTAGCAAGTGCGACCCGCGCCCGGCCCCGCAAAGTCAGCGACCACAGCACCAGCGCCATGAGCACCAGCAGTGCCAGCAGCGCGCCAGCGCCGTCGATACCGCTTTGCTGGCCCAGCACCCAGACCAGCCAGGCGACGGTGGCAAACATCGGAAACGCCATCAGCCGGCGGAAGCTGTCCATCCACGGGCCGGGGCGCGGCAAGGCGCGGGCCACGGCGGGCACGGCGCTGGCCGCCAGGTAAGGCAGGGCCATGCCCAGGCCGATGGCGGCAAATATCGCCAGCGCCTGCCAGGCCGGCAGACCCAGCGCAAAACCCAGCGAGGCACCCATGAAAGGCGCGGTGCAGGGCGAGGCAATCGCGGTGGCCAGCACGCCGGTCAAAAAGGAGTTGGCGGTGGGATTTTTCGCCTGCAAGCTGGCCACGCGGCTGGGCAAAAAGCTGCCAAATTCAAACAAACCCGCCAGATTGAGGCCGATCAGCGTGAACAGGGCCGCCAGGGCCGCCACCACCGCCGGGCTTTGCAATTGAAAGCCCCAGCCGAGTTGCTCGCCGGCCGCGCGCAGGCCCAGCAGCACGGCGCCCAGCGCCACAAAGGACAGCAGCACACCGGCGGTGTAGGCCAGGCCGCCGGCCAGCCGGGCCGCCTGGTTTTTTTCCTGCGTGAAACTCACCACCTTGATGGCCAGCACCGGAAACACGCAGGGCATCAGGTTCAGGATCAGCCCACCCAGCAAGGCGCCGAGCAAGGCGGCGAACAGGCCCAAAGGCGGGCTGTCGCCGCCCACAGGGACGGCGCCCAGCGCCGCGTTGGCCTTGAGTGCGGCCTCCAGCGCTGGCGGCACGACGGCAGCGGCGGCAACCGCCGGCCATTCGCCCTTGACCGGCGCTTCAATGCGAAAAGCCTGTTTGTCAAAGGCCACGACCAGGGGCATCAGGCGCGGGCTGTCGGTGCGCTGTGCCGACAGCGGCAGTTGCGCAGTCCAGACATTGCCTTTCCAGGCTTGCTGCCAGGCAGCGGCCGGTTCGATCACGTTGGCGGTTTCTGGAAACAGCGCCAGGGTCTTGCCCTGCAAGGTGGCGGGCAAGCCGCTGAGGGACAGCTTGATGACCTTGGCGCCAGCGTCTACCTGGCTGCCGGTGCCCGCAAGCGGCTGCGGGCTGGCGGCAAAAGCCGCCGCAAAAACGCCGCTGCTGGAGCCGGTGGAGCTGCGCACCGGAATCTGCAGCGCAAACTCGCCTTCCTGCGGAATACATTCTTTTTTGCAAACCAGCCAGGCGGCCTTGAGTTTGATGTTCAGCTGGGTCGCGTCAAAACCCGGCGCCACCGTCAGTGGAACCGGCAAGAGCACGGTATTTTCGTAACCGTAGTTGGCCAATGTGCCTATCGGTATTTTTTTAGGCGTGGGCCAGGCGATCTCGCCGGCCGTGATACCCGCAGGCAGTGTCCACTCCAGCACCGTCGGCAGGCCGGAGTCACCCGAGTTTTTCCAGTAGGTGTGCCATTCGGGGATGTGCGCCAGTTGCAGGCCGACCCAGACCGGCTTGCCCGGCTCGACCCCGTCGGGCGCCCAGGCCAGCAACTCGGCGCGCACCTGGTCGGTGCTGACCACGGCGCC
>JAZKIE010000262.1:0-1946 GCA_040385025.1 Pseudomonadota bacterium
CTGCACTTGAGCATCAGGGGCCGGTCGGCATCGTAGGGGGAGAAGCGGTCAGACATGGCGCGCACCTTTCAGTTGAAGATGCTTGCACCTTGCAAGGGGCGCGCCACTTCACCCCGCAGTGCAGCCTGCGCTGTATTTCGCTGTTGCTGCCATGACGCGGTGTAGGGCGCGCACTACAAAACTGCCATCACAGGCTTGTCCAGGGCGATTTCGCCGTTGCGTCCAGCCCGGCGGAGAGTGTTTTTAAGGCGCGAGCGCGATCACGGCCAAGCGGCGTTTAATGCCGGCACTCACCGCTGCACCAAATCGGCGCACTGCCTCGTGGCCGGAGGCAGCGCGCAGTACGGGTTTACGCGGGGGAAGAGATTTCGCCAAGCGACTGGCCCACGTCTTCCTCGTCCTGCCCTTTGACCGCAATGTCGCCAATCGAAATGATGCCGACCAGGCGATCCGAGCCATCGACCACCGGCAGGCGGCGGATCTGGCTGGCGGCCATCTCGGCGAGCACCTTGTCCAGGTCGTCGCTTTCGCGCGCGGTGCGGATGTCCGTGCTCATCACGCGGGACAGCGCTGTGTTGCCGTCCAGACCCTGTGCCACGGCACGCACGACGATGTCGCGGTCGGTCACCAGGCCCAGCAGCTTGTCGCCTTCGCACACGGGAATCACACCCACATTGAGTTCATCCATGGCCTTGGCGGCATCGGCAACGGTGCCGGTGGGGGCCAGGGTTCGAACATTGCGGGTCATCACGTCGGTGACAGTGGTCATGAAAAATCTCCTTGGGTTGCAGGGGCTACGCCGGCGGCGCGGTCTGCAACCAGCATGGCGCGCCGGAGCTGGCTTGTTAATCAGCGCGTACCCAAGCGGCCGTAGGACAAGGCCGCGCGAAATCCCGCCCTCAGGAACTGGCCGGCGTTTTGGCGTGGCGCTCGGCGTACAAGGCCAGTTCCACGTCGTTCTTGGTGCCGGTCTTTTCGAGGATGCGCAGCCGGTAGGTGCTGACGGTGTTGGACGCCAGGCCCAGTTGCGCGCCGATCTCGCCGACCGACTTGCCCGCCGTGAGCAGGCGGAACACCTGGTGCTCGCGGTGCGACAGGGCTTCGGCGCCGCTGCGCCCGGCGCTGCCGCCGACCGCACTGGCCAGCGCCTCGGCCGTGACGGCCGACACATACAGGCCGCCCCCGGCCACTTTGCGCACGGCAGCAATCATGTCGTCGGGGTTCGCGCTTTTGTTGAGGTAGCCGGCCGCGCCCAGCTTGATGCAGCGCACCGCGTACTGCTTTTCAGGGTAGGTGCTGAGCATCAGCACCGGCAGTTGCGGCCAGGCTTTTTTGAGCGCCTGCAACACGTCCATGCCGTCGCGGCCCGGCAGCGCAATGTCGAGCAGCACGGCGGACAGCCCGGCGGAGCCGCCCAGCGCCTCGACCTTCTCAAGAATGTCGGGGCCGGTCTCGGCTTCGGCCACCACCACGATCTCGGGCGCGTCGGCCAGCACCTGCTTCAGGCCTTCGCGCACGATGCGGTGGTCGTCGCCGATGAGGATGTTGAGAGTGGTCATTTGCTATGCTTTTAGGAGCTGTATGCGCAGGTGGAACGTGGCCCCGAGGCCGATTTGGCTTGTGATCTCCAGGCTGCCGCCCAGATGCCGCGCGCGTTCGCGCATGCCCATCACGCCGTAGGCATTGGCCGCTTCAAAGGCCTCGGGCGCGGCGCCCCGGCCGTTGTCCTGCACCCGGATGCTGATCTCGCCGGGCGTCGCCAGGATGGTGATCGCGAGGTGGCTGGCCTGGGCGTGGCGGCCGACATTGCTGAGCATTTCCTGGAAGATGCGGAAAATCGCCATCGCCGAAGGCTCGGGTAGCGGCTCGGCCTGCTCCACGTCCATCTGCCAGTCCAGCGTCAGTTCGGCCGACTGCACAAACTCATGCGCCTGCCAGTCCAGTGC
>JAZKIE010000263.1:0-9794 GCA_040385025.1 Pseudomonadota bacterium
GGCCTGGTGTTCTCGATCAAGAAAAATTTCTGAAATACACAGCATCTCGCTGAGGCAAAGGAGAACTCATGAAACTAGTAACGGCCATCATCAAACCGTTCAAACTGGACGAAGTGCGTGAAGCACTGTCCGGTATCGGCGTGCAAGGCATCACCGTGACCGAAGTCAAGGGCTTCGGTCGCCAGAAGGGCCACACCGAGCTGTACCGCGGCGCTGAATACGTCGTCGATTTTCTGCCCAAGGTCAAGATCGAAGCGGCTGTGTCCGACGAGCTCGTTGACCGCGTCATCGAGGCGGTTGAGGGCGCAGCCCGCACCGGCAAGATCGGCGACGGCAAGATTTTCGTCTACAACCTGGAGCAAGTAGTGCGCATCCGCACCGGCGAGACCGGCAAAGAGGCGCTGTAAGGCTCAACCCATAAAGAGAACATAGACATGAAAAAACTACTTGCCTCCCTGGCTTTGGGTCTGAGCCTGTTCACCGGCGCCGCCGCTGTGCTGGCCCAGACCCCCGCCGCCGCGCCTGCCGCGTCTGAAGCTGCCGCACCTGCTGCTGCAGCCACACCGGCGCCTGCCGCTGCGGCAGCGCCCGCTGCTGCAGCACCGGCTGCGCCCGTTGCCGTTCCCAACAAGGGCGATACCGCCTGGATGATGGTCTCGACCATGCTGGTCATCCTGATGACCGTCCCCGGCCTGGCGCTGTTCTACGGCGGCCTGGTCCGCAGCAAGAACATGCTGTCGGTGCTGATGCAGGTCATGGTCACCTTCTCGATGATCGTGGTGCTGTGGTTCATCTACGGCTACAGCCTGGCCTTCACCGAGGGCAATGCCTTCTTTGGCGGCTTTGACAGGCTGTTCATGAAGGGCATCTGGGACAACGCTGCCGGCACCTTCGCCAACGCCGCGACCTTCAGCAAAGGCGTTGTGATTCCTGAAATCATCTTCGCAGCCTTCCAGGCCACCTTTGCCGGCATCACCTGCGCACTGATCGTCGGCGCCTTTGCCGAACGCATGAAGTTCTCCGCTGTGCTGATGTTCATGGTCATCTGGTTCACCTTCAGCTATGCACCGATGGCCCACATGGTCTGGTTCTGGATGGGCCCTGACGCCTACACCGCCGCTGGCGTGGTCGACGAAATGACCTCCAAGGCCGGTTACATCTGGCAGTCGGGCGCGCTTGATTTTGCCGGCGGTACCGTCGTGCACATCAACGCTGCGGTGGCTGGTCTGATGGGCGCCTACATGGTGGGCAAGCGCATCGGTTACGGCAAGGAAGCCATGGCCCCGCACAGCCTGACACTGACCATGGTTGGTTCGGCCCTGCTGTGGGTGGGCTGGTTCGGCTTCAACGCCGGCTCCGCCCTGGAAGCCAACGGCTTCGCCGCCCTGGCCTTCATCAACACCCTGGGTGCCACGGCAGCCGCGGTGCTGGCCTGGTGTGTCGGTGAAGCGCTGATGCGCGGCAAGGCCTCGATGCTGGGTGCAGCTTCCGGTGCCGTTGCTGGCCTGGTGGCGATCACGCCTGCCGCCGGCAACGTCGGCATAGGCGGCGGCCTGGTCATCGGCCTGGTGGCTGGTTTTGCCTGCCTCTGGGGTGTCAATGGCCTGAAGAAACTGCTGGGTGCAGATGACTCGCTCGACGTGTTCGGCGTGCACGGCATCGGCGGTATCCTCGGCGCCCTGCTGACCGGCGTGTTCAATTCGCCAAGCCTGGGCGGCCCCGGCTACGTGGCCGACTGGGTCACGGCCACCATGGTCACGGCGGCGGATTACTCCATCGTCGGCCAGGTCTGGATCCAGCTCAAGGCAGTCCTGATCACCCTGGTGTGGTCTGGTGTGGTGTCCTTCATCGCCTATAAGGTGGTGGACCTGACCATCGGCCTGCGTGTCAGCGAGGAAGACGAGCGCGAAGGCCTCGACATCACCTCCCACGGCGAAACGGCCTACAGCCGCTAACACCGGTACACGCCGCAGTTGCCCGACAACTGCGGCAGGATCTGAAATAGCGAGAGTCTCCTTTGGATGTTTGGCCCGCAAGAACTTCGGTTCCTGCGGGCCATTTTTTTTTGCCGCAAATTTTGCCATGCACAATGGCGGCAGGAGACTTCACATGACCGAGTCCATCACCCTGTCCGGCGCCGGACTGCGTTGCGAGATCAAGCCCGAGCTGGGCGGCTGTATTGCCGGCCTGTGGCTGGACGATGTGCCGGTGTTGCGCTCGACGCCGGCTGCCGAACTTGCCACGGTGCGCCTGTCGGGCAGCTACCCGCTGGTGCCTTTTTCGAATCGCGTCGGCCACGCCACGCTGAAGTGGCAGGGCACCAGTCACCCCCTGGTGCAGAACAACGGGCCCGAGCCGCATGCCATCCACGGCATCGGCTGGCAGCGGCCCTGGCAGGTGCTGGAGCACGACGGCCAGCTGCTGATGCTGGCCTGCGAACACCGGGCCGACAGCTCCTGGCCGTTTGCTTTTGATGCCTCGCAGACCTTTTGCATTCGTGGCGATGTGCTGGAGCTGACGCTCAGCATGACCAACCAGTCGGCGACGCCGGCGCCGGCCGGCCTCGGCTGGCACCCCTATTTTGTCAAACGCGCCGGCAGTCACATCGCCTTTGATGCGACCGGGCGCTGGGAGATGAGCGGCGAGAAATTACCAACCCATAGACAGCCCTCGGCCGGACTGGACGCAGCCTGTGCCGGCCAGGATGTGGACCATTGTTTTGACGGCTGGAACGGCGTTGTCACATTGCGCGACGAGTTGTTGCACACCCGCATCACCGCCAGCTTGAGCCGACTGGTGGCTTTCACCAACGCCACGCGCGACTTCATCGCCATCGAGCCGGTCAGCCATGTCAACAACGCCGTCAACCTGCTGCAGGCCGGCGCTGGCCGCGCCGAGGATCTGGGGATCGAGGTGCTGGCGCCGGGCGAATCCATGAGCGCGCAAATGAGCATCCAGGTGGAGCGCGCGCGGTGAACCCCGCCTGGCAGGTGGTGTCAAGAACGCCCTGCGAGGTCGGCGAGTCACCGTTCTGGCATCCACACGAACAGCTGCTGTACTGGGTCGACATTCCCGGCAAAACCATTCACCGCTGCAATGTGTTCATGGGCAGCGTCGAAAGCTGGGTCATGGCCGCGCCGCATGATCTGGAGCCCGGCTGTATTGCGCCAGCGGCCGGCGGCGGGCTGGTCATCGCGCTGCGCGACGGCATCTACCGCGCGCGAAGCTGGAGCGGGGCGCTGGAACAACTGGCGGCGGCCGGGCATGACAGCACGACCACACGTTTTAACGACGGCAAGTGCGACCCGCTGGGTCGCTTTTGGGTCAGCACCATTTACGAGCCGCGCGACGCGCGCCAGGCCGCGCTGTTTTGCCTGCAGGGCGGCGCGCTGGCTCGCATGGCGGGCGACGCGACCGTCGGCAACGGCCTGGCCTGGTCGCCGGATGGCCGCACGCTGTACTGGTCCGACACCACGGCCCATGTGATCCGGGCTTGGGACTGGGATGCGGCAGGCAATGTGCTGTCCGGCCCACGCGTGTTCATGCAGTTTGAATTCAAACCGGCGGCTTGGTTGCCCGGCTCGCCAGGATACGGCGGGCGGCCCGATGGCGCCGCGGTGGACAGCCAGGGCAACTACTGGGTGGCGATGTTCGAGGGCGGGCGTGTGCTCAAGCTGTCACCCGCCGGTGAGCTGCTGGGCGAGATCGCGACCCCGATGGTGTGCCCGACCATGGTGTGTTTCGGCGGCGACGACCTGCAGACCCTGTACCTGACCAGTGCACGGCACGGCCGACCGGACGCTGAACTGCGGGCGATGCCGCTGTCCGGCGCGGTGTTGTCGCTGCGCGTGGACGTGGCGGGGCTGCCGGTCAACTTTTTTGCCGCTTGAGGCAGCCCTTATCAAAAACCGAACGCCCGCCGTTCAAAAAAATCAAACCCCGGTCTCCCGGCCCGCTTTACCATCAGCGCCATGGATTCAGCGCTTTTATTGATCACCGACCAGGTCCGGGCGGCCGCCGCAGCCGGCACCGCCCTGCGCATACGCGGCGGTGGCAGCAAGGATTTTTACGGTGAACTGGCCACCGGCGAGGTGCTGGACACCACGCCGCTGACCGGCATCACGAGTTACGAGCCGAGCGAGCTGGTGGTCACCGCGCGCGCCGGAACACCGCTCGCCGAGCTCGAAGCCGTGCTGGCCGAACGCGGCCAGTGCCTGCCGTTTGAGCCGCCGCATTTCGCGGGCGGCGCGACCGTGGGAGGCATGGTGGCCGCCGGCCTCAGCGGTCCGGCGCGTGCCAGCGTGGGCGCGGTGCGCGACTACGTGCTGGGTGTGTCCTTGCTCAACGGCAAGGCCGAGCTGCTGACCTTCGGCGGGCAGGTCATGAAAAACGTCGCCGGTTACGACGTCTCGCGCCTGATGTGCGGCGCGCTGGGCACGCTGGGCCTGATCACCGAAGTCAGCCTCAAGGTGTTGCCGCTGGCCCCGGCCGAGGCCACACTGAAATTCGAGATGGGCCAGGCCGAAGCGCTGGCGCAACTCAACCGCTGGGGTGGCCAACCCTTGCCGCTCAACGCGAGCTGCTGGGTCGACGACGGGCACACCCAGACGCTGTTCCTGCGCCTGCGCGGCGCAGTCGCTGCGGTGGAAGCCGCCTGCAAAACACTGGGCGGCGAGCGCCAGGACAACGCGGCCACCGCGCCCGACTGGACCCTGTGCCGTGACCAGCATTTGCCCTGGTTTGAGGAGCGCGGCGACCGCGACCTGTGGCGCCTGTCGGTGCCGCAGACTGCGCCGCTGCTGGACCTGCCCGAGCCACCGCTGGTCGAGTGGCATGGCGGCCTGCGCTGGGTGCGCGCCATGCCTGGCGATGCTTCCCGGCTGCGCGCAGCCGCAAGGGCTGTGGGTGGAAGCGCTACTCTTTTTATAGCTGCTGGCGCAAATCCTGAAACGCTTGGAGGCCGATTTGATGCTTTGAAACCGCCGCTGGACCGGATTCACCGCCAGTTGAAAAAAGAGTTCGATCCCGCCGGGATTTTCAACCGCGGCCGACTCTGCCCGGACTTTTGACGCCTGATATGAGTGCCCCCACGTTTGCGGCTTTGCCGCTGCACTGCCCCCCGAGGGGGCGCAAGTCTCCTAAGGGCGGCCTGTCGGAGACTTGATGCAAACCCACCTCGCCCCCGAATTCAAAAACAGCGCCGACGGCCAGGCCGCGGAAGCGATTTTGCGCAAGTGTGTGCACTGCGGTTTCTGCACCGCGACCTGCCCCACCTACCAGTTGCTCGGTGATGAGCTGGACGGCCCGCGCGGGCGCATTTACCTGATCAAGCAGGTGCTCGAAGGTGAAGTGCCGACGCGCAAGACCCAGATGCATCTGGACCGCTGCCTGACCTGCCGCAACTGCGAAACCACCTGCCCCAGCGGCGTGCAATACGGCCACCTGGTCGACATCGGCCGCAAGATTGTGGATGAACGCGTGCCAAGGCCGACGAGTGAGAAGGCTTTGCGCTGGGCACTGAAAGAAGGCCTGCCTTCGCCGCTGTTCGCGCCGGCCATGAAACTCGGCCAGGTCGTGCGCGGCCTGTTGCCGGCATCGCTGCAGGCCAAGGTACCGGCGCCGCAGTCCGCCCGCGCCTGGCCGCAGCGCGAGCACCCGCGCAAGATGCTGATGCTGGCCGGTTGTGTGCAACCCGCCATGATGCCCAACATCAATGCGGCGACGGCGCGCGTGCTGGACGCCGCCGGCATCCAGACCGTGCTGGCGCCCAAAGCCGGTTGCTGCGGCGCCGTCAAGTTTCACCTGAACGACCAGGACGGCGGCAAGGCCGAGATGAGGAACAACATTGATGCGTGGTGGCCGTATGTCGAAAGCGGGGTCGAGGCCATCGTCATGAATGCGTCCGGCTGTGGCGTGACCGTCAAGGAGTACGGCTACCACCTGAAGGACGATGCGGCTTACGCGGTCAAAGCGGCGCGTATCAGCGGCCTCACGCGCGACCTCAGCGAACTGCTGCCCGAACTGGTGGCTCCGCTGCGTGACAGGGTATCGGCCCGGGCCGGCAATATTGCTTTCCACCCGCCCTGCACCCTGCAGCACGGCCAGCAGTTGCGCGGCGGTGTTGAAAACTACCTGGGCGAGCTCGGCTTCAGCATCAGCACATCACCGAACGAAGCCCATCTGTGCTGTGGCTCGGCCGGCACTTACTCGGTGCTCAACCCCGGGATCGCCACGCAATTGCGCGACCGCAAGCTCGGCCATCTGGGCGACATGAAGCCCGAGGTGATTGTGTCGGCCAACATCGGCTGCATCACGCACCTGCAAAGCGGCACGGCCACGCCGGTGCGGCACTGGGTCGAACTGCTGGACCAGGCGCTCACCGACACTGTTTAGCTATCAAACAGATAGCTGTTGGCGCTTTTCTGGTATGGGCTGGAGCCCGATTTGATTGTGAATCAGGTGCTGCCCAGGGCATCGCGGTAGCGACGGCTGCAGGCCACCTGGCTGCCGTCCTTCATGCGCAGGCGGGCGTCGCCGCTGTCCTGCGGCTCGATTTCGGCAACGTGGTCCAGGTTGACGGCGAAACTGCGATGGACCTGGACGAAGCGGGCCGGGTCCAACTGGCCGAGAAAATCCGCCAGGGTCGAGCGCAGCAGGTAGTCGTGCCCGTTGACGTGGAGGCCGACGTAGTTGCCCTGGGCCTGCAGCCACTCGATGTCGGCCGCAGCAATCAGAAATTCGCTGCGCAGTTTGCGCACCAGGAAACGTTCTGGCCGCACTGACGGCCCGGCAGGCCCGGCGCCGGCGGGCGGTTCGGGCGCGTCCAGCACACGCGCCTCGCCCTGCAGGCGCAGCAGCAGCAGGCGGTAGCCGAGCACGGTGGAAAGAATCAACACATAGCTGCGCAAGTCCTTGAGGTATTCGTAACCGAACACGACAACCCAGTTGCCGATGGTGTAGCTGCTGCCGGCAAAGGCGTAGGCTGCCTTGCGCAGCGCCATCATGACCAGCACATGCACGGCGCAGAACGCCAGCGTGCCGGCCAGATGCCAGGGCAGGTTGCGGCGCAGCGTGTTCCAGCGCAAGGGGAAATGCCGCTCGAAAGCGATCAGCGCGGGGATCAGCAAGCCTATGGTCAGGTTGCTCGAGAGCTCCCACAGCAAAGGCTGGGCAAACGGGGCTGTTCGTAAATCAATCCAGGTCGTGATGCTGTTGAACAGCATCTGGATCGTCAGCACCACAACCCAGAAGCCGATTTCGGCTGGGCGTCGGTAGGGCTGGTAGCGCTCCAGCCAGGGTTTGGGTGGGTCTGAGGGGGCCTTCATGCCGCCAGTCTAGAAGAAATGCCCGGATTTTCGTCCCCGGTGGCCGCCGCTTGTCACAAACAGCCTGCAACTTGTCCCATGGGGCTGCCCGAAAAGGCCCCGCGCGCAAAAAATGGTGGCCACTTGTGTTTCGTTCAGGAGAAAACCATGAACCGCCGTCACGACATCGATGCCCTGCGCGCCCTGGCTTTTGGCCTGGTCATCCTCTACCACGTGGCCATGTATTACGTGGCCGACTGGCATTGGCACCTCAAGAGCCCGCACGCGGCCGAATGGCTGCAGACGCCGATGCGGGCGCTCAATCTGTGGCGCATGGACCTGGTCTTCCTGATCTCGGGACTGGCGCTCGGGTTTTTGCAGCGCGGTCGGGGCCCCGGGGCCTTGCTGCGCGAGCGCAGCTGGCGGCTGCTGTTGCCGCTGGTCTTCGGCATGGCGGTCATCGTGCCTTTCCAGGCGTATGCGCAAGGCGTGAGCAACGGCAGCATCGCGCCGGGCTTGGGCGCTTTCCTGTGGCGTTATGCCGGCGGCGGGCCCTGGCCGAAAGCGGCGTTCGACGGTTCGGACTTCGGCGTGACCTGGAACCACCTCTGGTACCTGCCTTACCTGTGGCTTTACACCACCGTACTGGTTCTGCTGCTACCGGTGCTTCAGTCGGCGGCCGGACAGCGCCTTCGCCTGGCATTCACCGGCTTGCGCGGCGTTGCCCTCTTGAGCGTGCCTGCCCTGCCCTTGATGGCCTGGTCGCTGACCCTGTGGCCGCACTTTCCGCCTACACATGACCTGATCCAGGATGGCTGGTTGCACGCGGTCTATTTCACGCTGTTTCTCTACGGCTGGTGGATAGGGACAGACGAGCACTGGTGGGCTGAGGCCGCGCGCTTGCGCCGCTTGGCGCTGGGCAGCGCGCTGGTGATGCTGGTGCTGTACCTGGGGCTGCGCGCGCTGCCCGCGGAACTGGCGGCGCCGCGCCAGTTGCTGCGCCTGATCGCGGATGGCTACCTGTGGACGGCGCTGCTGGCCATCCTCGGTTGGGGCCACGTGAAGCTCAACCGCCCCTGGCGCTGGCTGCCCTGGGCCAGGGCGTCGGTCTACCCCTGGTATGTGTTGCACCAGACCCTCATCATTGCGCTGGTCTGGTGGCTGGCGCCGCTGCAACTCGGCCCGGCGGTCGAGCCGCTGCTTCTGGTCGCGGGTACGCTGCTGGGGTGCTGGATGCTGACGGCGCTGGTACGCCACGCGGCCTGGCTGCGGCCACTGTTCGGGCTGGGCCGCCAGGACACGGCGAAACTCAGGCCGCCAGGGCGGCTTCCACATCCTTCGCCAGATCTGCCGGTTTGTCCGTCGGTGCATAACGCCGGATCACCTGGCCGTCCTTGCCGACCAGGAACTTGGTGAAGTTCCACTTGATGGACTTGCTGCCCAGCAGGCCGGGCGCTTCGGACGACAGCCATTTGTACAGCGGGTGCGCGGCCGGGCCGTTGACATCGATCTTGCCCATCATCGGAAAACTCACGCCGTAGTTGACCTGGCAGAACTCGGCAATTTCGCCGTCGGCGCCGGGGTCCTGCGAGCCGAACTGGTTGCACGGGAAACCCAGCACCACCAGGCCCTTGCCGGTGTAGGCCTTGTGCAGTTCCTCCAGCCCGCCGAACTGCGGTGTGAAGCCGCATTTGCTGGCGGTGTTGACGATCAGCATGACCTTGCCTTTGAATTCCGAAAGCGCGATGTCCTTGCCGCTGATCTGCTGGGCTTCGAAGTCGTAAATGCTGCTCATGGGGGCCTCCTGGTTGGACCTGCCACTGTACGGCAGCTTGCCAAAAAACGTGAAAGCTATTTTTGGGGAGAAGGGGCAAGCGCTGCGAGTACGGCGGCCAGCACGATGAAACTCCCGCCCAGCAAGGTGCGCGGGCTGAACTCGGCCGCGCCCAGCAGGGCCGCCGACCCGCTGGCAAACAGGATTTCGGTCAACATCACAATCGCCGTCGTGCTGGCGGCCAGCCGCGCCGCGCCGTACTGCAGCCCCATGTTGCTGATCAAAAAAGCCAGGCTCACGCCCAGCGCCACCGGCAGCCAGGCACCGCTCCACAGCGGTGCGCTCACAATGCCGCCGGCCAGGCCCAGCAAGGCCGCGCCAGTGGCCATGATGGCGCCGCCGCCGAACATGGCCATCATGCGCGAGGCACTGGGCGTGTACTCCAGCTTGCGCAGCAGCACATTGGTGCCGGCGAAACTGAGCCCACCCATCAGCGCCAGCCAGTCGGCCGCATCCTGCGGTACCGGCCAGGGCGAGGTGGGTTCCTTGAGGACGATCAGCACGCCGGCCATGGCCAGCAGCAGCCGCAGCAGCGAAGCGCGTGTGGGCCGCTCGCCCAGCACCGCCCAGGCCAGCAGCACCGACCACGCCGGCATCAGGTAAAACAGCAGCACCACGCGCACCACATCGCCGACGGTGACGGCCCAGTTGAAGCC
>JAZKIE010000264.1:0-6922 GCA_040385025.1 Pseudomonadota bacterium
TTGCCCAGCTCGAGCTTGAGGTTGCAGCGCTTGGCAATCTCCAGCGTGTTGGCCAGCGCCGACGGCAGATCGGCAAACAGCTCGGTCATCTGCGCCGAGGACTTGAAATACTGCTCGCGTGTGAATTTGCGCACGCGGCGCGCGTTGCCCAAAATCTCGCCACCGGCGATACAGACGCGGGCCTCGTGGGCTTCGTAATCCTCGTAGCCCAGAAACTGCACCGGGTGCGTCGCCACCACCGGCAGCTTGAGACGGGCCGCCAACTGCACCGCTGCCACCACATGCTGCTCATCGTCGGCGCGCTGCGCGCGCTGCAGCTCGATGTAAAACCGGTGCGGAAAAAGCCCCGCAAAATGCAGCGCACATTCCAGCGCCCGCGGGCCATCGCCCTGCAGCAGCGCCTGCCCCACGGCGCCGCCTTGCGCGCCCGACAGCGCAATCAGGCCCTCGCCGAGCTCCTGCAGCCATTCCAGGCTGATGACGGCCTGGTCACGTACCACGCCACGGGTCCAGGCTCTTGTCAGCAGCTCCGATAAATTCAGATAGCCCTGCCGGTTTTGCACCAGCAGCAGCAGACGGGCCGGCGGCGCGGTGGCGTCCTTGCCGGGCACCTGCACCCAGACGTCGGCGCCTATCAGCGGCTTGACACCGGCTCCGCGGCTTTCCTTGTAAAACTTCACCGTGCCGAACAGGTTGCCCAGGTCAGTGATGGCCAGCGCCGGCTGGCCGTCGGCCGCTGCGGCCTGCACGATTTCATCGATGCGGTTGGTGCCGTCAACGACGGAAAACTCGGTGTGAAGACGTAAATGGACAAACATGGCTTCATTCTAGGGCGCCGCCCGCCGGGCTTTTGCGACTGTGCGCTGCCCGCCGCGTTGGCCCTGCCTACAATGGCCTGCATCATGCAGATTCTGAACATTGCAGCCTATAAATTCATCGCCCTGGACGGCCTGCCCGGCCTGCAGGCGGCGTTGCGTGAAGCCGCGCAAAGCCGCGCCATCCGGGGCACGGTGCTGCTGGCCGAAGAAGGCATCAACCTTTTCCTGGCGGCCGGCAGCAGCGACATTCATGATTTTTTGGCATGGTTGCGCAGCGACGTCCGGTTTCAGGACCTGGCGGTCAAGGAAAGCTGGTCCACAGCCCAGCCCTTTCGCAAATTGCTGGTCAAGATCAAGCCGGAAATCATCCGCATGGACCACCCGGCGATCCGGCCCGTGGCTGGCCGCGCACCTTCGGTAGACGCGAAAACCCTGAAGCGCTGGCTGGATGCCGGCCACGACGACAAGGGCCAGCCTGTCGTCACCCTGGACACGCGCAATGATTTTGAAGCCGATGTCGGCAGTTTCAGAAACGCGCTGGACTGGCGCATCAAAAAATTCACCGAATTTCCCCAAGCCCTGCTGGACCATCGCGACGAACTGCAGGGAAAAACCGTGGTGAGTTTTTGCACCGGCGGCATACGCTGCGAAAAAGCCGCGATCTTCATGCGCGAAGCCGGTGTGGCCAATGTGTTCCAGCTCGATGGCGGCATCCTGAAATATTTCGAGGACATAGGCCATGCACACTTCGACGGCGAGTGTTTTGTGTTCGACGAGCGCCGGGCCGTTGATGCGGCGCTGGCGCCTCAGGTGGATGTCGGCGCCTTGTCTGACAGCCAGCCCGCAAAAACCATGAAAAGCTGTCAGGTCACTTGACTCCCACTGGTGGACGCCATGCCTTCTCCCCAACCCGTTCAACCGAGCCTGCCAGCGCAAGCTGCGGCCTCCAGCCGGGCCCGGCGCTTCCAGCAGGTTCGCGCGCAGACGGTGGCACTGATCAGACCTCTGAACGCCGAGGATTGCCAGTTGCAGTCCATGCCCGATGCCAGCCCCGCCAAGTGGCACCTGGCGCACCTGACCTGGTTTTTTGAAACCTTCATCCTGGAGCGGTTTGAGACGGATTTCAAACCTTTTGACGCCAGCTTCCGGGTGCTGTTCAACAGCTATTACAACGGTGTGGGTGACAAACACCCACGCCCACAGCGCGGCCTGATCAGCCGTCCCACGCTCGACGAGGTGCTGGCCTACCGCGCGCAAGTTGACGAACGAATCCTGGCCCGGCTAGACCAGCATCCGCACAACGCGGAACTGGGAAAGCTGGTCGAGTTGGGCCTGCACCACGAGCAGCAACACCAGGAGCTGCTGCTGACCGATATCAAACACGCGCTGTCCTTCAACCCCTCACGGCCCGCGTATGCGCGTCACTGGCCGCTGGCCGGCATCAGCCCGCAGCCACTGCGCTGGACAGCCTTTGAGGGCGGTTTGCTGGAACACGGCTTCGACGCCAGCAGTGACGGCGACTTTGCCTTCGACAATGAAAGCCCGCGTCACAAGGTCTACCTCGCGCCCTTTGAGATCGGCAGCCGGCTGGTGACCAACGGCGAGATGATGGCCTTCATCGAGGACGGCGGCTACCGCCGGCCCGAGTTGTGGCTGTCCATGGGCTGGGACTGGGTGCAAGCCCGGCAAGCGGCCCTGCCGCTGTACTGGCAGACGCGTGCCGACGGTGGCGGCTACCAGAATTTCACCTTGCAAGGGCTGGTGCAGGTGGACGCCCACACGCCGGTGTGCCACCTCAGTTATTTTGAAGCCGACGCCTACGCGCGCTGGGCCGGTGCGCGGCTGCCGACCGAGCTGGAGTGGGAACTGGCTGCGCGCAGCGTGCCGGCCCAGCAAAGGGCACAGGGCAATTTTGTCGAGGGCGCCGCCTACCATCCGATTGCGCTGCAGCAGCACAGCCCCGGCAGTCCGGCGCAGATGTTCGGCGATGTCTGGGAGTGGACACAGTCCAATTACAACCCCTACCCCGGCTACAAGCCCTGGGAAGGCCTGGTCGGCGAGTACAACGGCAAGTTCATGTGCAACCAGTTTGTGCTGCGCGGCGGCTCCTGCGCCACACCGCAAAGCCACATCCGCGCGAGTTACCGCAATTTTTTTCCGCCGGATGCGCAGTGGCAATTCAGTGGCCTGCGTCTGGCGCGCGATATCGCCTGAGCCCGGCACTCACTCTGCGGTAAAACGGCGCTCGGGCAAGGGAATCAGCTCCGCATCGCCGGGCACCTGGCCCATGGTCTGGGCCTCCCAGTCGCGCGAGGCCTGGACAATACGCTCTTTGCGGCTGGACACAAAATTCCACCACATGAAGCGGTGACCGTCGAGCGTATCGCCGCCTATGACCATCAGGCGGGTGACCTGGCCGGCCTGCAGCATCACCGCAGCGCCGGGCGCCAGCACCGCCAGCTTGTGGGCCGGAACCCGTTCTTCATCCACCATGAAGTCGCCGTCCACCGCGTACACCGCCAGTTCCTGGGCCAGGGGTGGCAACTCGAACGCGACATCAGCGGCCAGTTGCACATCCAGATAAACCGTGGGGGCGAAGGTCTTGACGGGCGACTTTTGGCCAAAGGCCTCGCCGATCAGCACACGCACCTGCGTCCCACCCAGCACCAGTGACGGAATCGCGTCGGCCGGTGTGTGTTCGAAGTCGGGCGCGACCTCTTCGTGTTCACGCGGCAGCGCGGCCCAGAGCTGGATGCCGTGGTTGACGTAGCTGCTGGCCTTCAAGTCTTGCGGCCCGCGCTCCGAATGCACAATGCCCCGGCCCGCCGTCATCCAGTTGATCGCGCCGGGCGCGATGCGTTGCTCAACACCCAGGCTGTCGCGGTGCATGATGGCGCCGTCGAACAGATAGGTCACGGTGGCCAGGCCGATGTGCGGATGCGGCCGTACATCATGCGAGCCGCCGGGTGCAATCGTGACCGGGCCGAAGTGGTCGAAAAACAGAAAAGGGCCGACCGACTGCCGCTGCGCCGCAGGCAACAAGCGCCGCACGGTGAAGCCGCCGCCCAGGTCCTTGTCGTGCCCACCGAGTGTCATCAGCAGACTCATGTATCACCTCCCGTACGCCAACGAAAGCGCGCGCCCCAAGGCGCCGGCGCCCTGCTGGCATTCGCCTGCCATCGATCCCCGGCTTTGCCGGGGCCCCTCGCCAGGGGGCTCATGCCAGCCTCCGCACCTGCGTGGCTATCTCGGTGGTGACGGTGGACATCAGTTTGTGCACCGGGCATTTTTTGGCGACCGCTTCGAGCTCCTGCAGCTGGGCGTCGCTGAGTGCACCGCGAATCTGCAGCGTGGCTGTCAGCCGGTAAATACCGCCGCGTTCTTCGGAATCATCACGCGTGACCACCGTGTTGACATCTTCCACCGGAATGCCTTTCTTTCGGGCGTACCACATCACCGTGATCGCCTTGCAGGCAGCCAGGGCCGCGTCGTACAAGTCATGCGGGCTGGGTCCGGCGTCGTCGCCGCCCTCCTTCAGGCTGGCGTCGGCAGTCAGCGAATGGCGATGGATCGCCACGGTTTGTGCGAGCGCGTGGGTTTTGTCGCGTGTGAGTTCAACCGACATGGGACCTCCTTGAATGCGTGAACGACTCTGGCTGGGCGTAGTGTCGCTCAGGACTTGAAACGTGCGCTGACCGCAGCCACCCGCTGGCCGAAAGCGCGCGCGGACTCCAGGTCGCCGGGTGGCATGTCACCGGCACCCGCGTCTGACGGGGCCTGCCCGATGGCGCCGCTGTAGGAGCCCAGGTAGTTCGGGTCGTTGCGCTGTGACGCCTTGCTGTTGCTGGGCATCACGCCCTGGCTGACCCACAGACCGCCGTGTTGCATGGCCAGCGTGAACAGGTAGTTCAGGGTCGAGGATTTGTCGCCGTTCATGGCGGCGCTGTGGGTGAAGCCCGCAAACAGTTTGTCCTTCCAGCCCTGGGTGTACCAGACCTTGGACGAGGCATCGGCAAACTTCTTGAACTGCCAACTCACGCTGCCCATGTAGGTGGGCGAGCCCATGATGATGGCGCCGGCAGCCGCCAGGGTCTCCCAGCCACCTTCCGGCAAATTGCCGTCTGCATCGATAGCCAGCAGGTCGGCGCCTGCGCCATCGGCCACCGCCTGCGCCATGCGCTGGGTGTGGCCGTAGCCAGAGTGGTACAGCACCACAATTGTTGTCATTGTTTTGTCCCCGCTTGAAAACAAACAGGCCAGCCGGCAAGGCTGGCCTGTGGCAAATCGTCAGACCGAAAACATCAGCCCTTGAGCTTGGCGTCCACACTCCAGGCGCCAGCGCCCCAGGCGGCGATGGTCAGCAGGCCGCCGACCACGGCGATGTTCTTGAAGAAGGCCTGCTTTTGCATCATGACCTGTTCAACCGGAACATCCCAGTAGGCATGGAAGATGAACGTGATGACCGCTGTGAACACGGCAATGCCAAGCGCCGCCCAGCGCGTCTGCAGACCGACCAGCAGCAGCAGACCGAGACCGAGCTCCACCGCAATGGCAATCGCGGCGGCGACTTCAGGCAAGGGCACGCCCTTGGACGCGATATACCCCGTGACGCCGGCGAAACCAGCAATTTTTCCGAAACCTGCCGGGATGAACAGCAGCGCGATCAGAACACGGCCGAGCAGGGAAAACGGGTTTTGCAATGAGTTAAGCATGGTGAGCCCTTTTTGAAAATTTATAAAGAAAGAAAATAATGAACCTAAGCGCCATGGCGCGCAAGTCAGTGTGCGCCCGTGCGAATAAAGTTCCGCGCCATCATGGTGCCAGATCGAACACCAGCACTTCCGCGTCCTTGCCTGCGGAAAGCTGCAGACGGTCTTCGCCCTCCAGCTTCGCCGCATCACCGGCCGCCAGCGTCTGGCCATTGACCTGCAACTCGCCGCGCACCAGCTGCACATAGGACTTGCGCCGGGGATCCAGCACCAGCTCCGCGCGCTCATCGCCGTCAAACAGGCCGGCATACAGCTTCGCATCGGCATGTACCGTGACCGAGCCTTCGGCCCCGTCGTTCGACGCCACCAGCCTCAGTGCGCCGCGCTTTTCATGGGTGGCAAAGGTCTTTTGCTCATAACCGGGCGTTATGCCGGTGACGTTGGGTTCAATCCATATCTGCAAAAAATGCGTGGTGGCGTCAGTCGCATGGTTGAACTCGCTGTGCTGGATGCCACGCCCGGCACTCATGCGCTGCACGTCGCCAGGCGGGATGGAGGCGCCGTTGCCTATGCTGTCCTTGTGGCCGATGGCGCCGCTCATCACATAACTGATGATTTCCATGTTCTGGTGACCGTGGGTGCCGAAACCGGAGCCCGGTGCGATGCGGTCCTCGTTGATCACGCGCAGGTTGCCGAAGCCCATGTGGGCCGGGTCGTAATAACCGGCAAAGGAAAACGAGTGGTACGACTTGAGCCAGCCGTGGTCGGCATAACCGCGTTCGGCAGATTTTCTGAGGGTGATCATGTTGCAGTCCTTTCGGGGAGGGTTGGTTGTTCCCGGTCACTCCAATGTAGGGGAGCTTGCCCGCTTGATAATTGTCGCGGTTTGATGGCATCATTCAAATTATTTGAATCCGACCATCGTCGAACGAGCAGTTCTACCCATGCATAGCGTCCGTGATGTACTCACCCCTGAAGCGCTCGGCCTGATCGAGGCGGTGCACCGCACGGGCAGCCTGGCCGCCGCGGCGCGCGAGCTCGGCGTGGTGCCCAGCGCCCTCACCTACCGCGTGCGGCAAATGGAAGACGCGCTCGACGTTCTGCTGTTTGACCGCTCCTCGCGCCAGGCCCGGCTGACTGAAGCCGGCCACGAGTTGCTGCGCGAAGGTACCCGGCTGCTGATCGAACTGGACGCGGTGGCGCACCGGGTGAAACGGGTCGCGACCGGCTGGGAGCCGCAACTGACAATCACCGCCGACGGCGTCATTTCGAGCACCACGCTGTTTGAACTCTGCGAGGCTTTTTACGCCCTGAGCCCGCCAACCCGGCTGCGCATCCGCTCCGAAACGCTGTCAGGCACCTGGGAAACGCTGGTGGCCGGCCAGGCCGATCTCG
>JAZKIE010000265.1:0-2515 GCA_040385025.1 Pseudomonadota bacterium
GCGGCCAGGGTTTGCAGCGAGGCGGCGTAATCGCCGGCTTCGAACTGCGCACTGGCCTGCGGCGTGACCTGTTGCATCGCGGCATGCAGGGCTTTTTCGGCTGGCTCTTGCAACAGCAACTCGCTCACATGGGCATCCACGCCATCGGTCTTTTTCAGGATGTTGCTGATGCGTTTGTTGGCTGCGGCCAGGGCCGGGGCTTCGGGCAGGGCCGCGAAGGTACGCACGGCGGCCAGGCGTTTGGCCACGTCACCGAGGTATTGCGGACGCAGCGCCAGCACGGCATCCACTTCCTGGGCGCTGTAGCCCTGCTCGCGCAAGGAGCCGGCGAAACGGTCGTAGATGAAATCGACCAGCGCGGCCGAAGCATCCTGAATCTTGTCGCCGAAGACCGGTGCCGCACCGGCCACCAGATCGGCAAGGCCCACGCGCAAATCTTTTTCAACCAGCATGCGGATCACGCCCAGCGCATGGCGGCGCAACGCAAACGGATCCTTGTCGCCAGTCGGCAAATTGCCGATGCCGAACATGCCCACCAGGGTTTCGAGTTTGTCGGCCAGCGCCACGACCACGCCCACGGCATTGCGCGGCAGCTCGTCACCGGCAAAACGCGGTTTGTAATGGTCTTCGATCGCATCGGCCACGTCGGCGCTGAGCCCGTCGTTGAGCGCGTAGTAACGGCCCATGGTGCCCTGCAGCTCCGGGAACTCGCCCACCATGTCGGTCACCAGATCGGTCTTGGCAAGCTCCGCAGCGCGCTGCACATCAGCCACCATCTGCGGATTGAGCTGCTTGGCAATTGCCTCCGCAATCGCACGCACCCGCTGCACGCGCTCACCTTGCGAACCCAGCTTGTTGTGATACACAACCTTGTCCAGCCCAGCCACCCGCGAAGCCAGTGTTTTCTTGCGATCCTGGTCAAAGAAAAACTTGGCATCGGCCAGGCGCGGGCGCACCACGCGTTCATTGCCCTGAATCACCGCGCTGGCGTCTGCCGGGCTGATATTGCTGACCACCAGAAACTTGTTGCTGAGCTTGCCGGAAGCTTCGAGCAGTGGAAAGTACTTCTGGTTGGCCTTCATCGTGAGGATCAGGCATTCCTGCGGCACATCGAGAAACTCTTTCTCGAACTCGCAGACCAGCACATTGGGGCGCTCGACCAGCGCGGTCACTTCGTCGAGCAGCGCGTCATCGTCGATCGCCTTGACGCCACCGCCAACCTGGGCAGCCGCTGCGGACAGTTGTCTGGAAATCTCATCCTTGCGCCTTGAATAACTGGCAATCACCTTGCCTTGCTCCAGCATCTGGCCTTCGTAGCTGTCCGCCTCGCGAATTGCAAAAGCCTTCACATCCGATTCAAATCTGTGGCCTTCCGTCATGTTGCTGGCTTCAAGCCCGAGCGCCTTGATGCCCAGAACCGTCGCGCCATGCAATGCGATCAAGCGGTGCACAGGACGCACAAATTTCACATCGCTCCAGCCGTCGGCGAGCTGGTAGGTCATGACCTTGGGAATCGGCAATTTGGCAATGGCTTCGAGCAGGGCTTTTTGCAGGCCTTCGGCCAGCGTGGCGCCAGTGACCGTGCTGTCGTAAAACAGCGCTTCGGCCTTGCCATCCATGGCCTTTTTCAGGCCGCTCACAGCAGACGCATCGGCACCCAGCGCCTGCAGTTTTTTCAGCAATGCGGGCGTCGCCTCGCCGGAGGCATTCAGGCCGACGGCCACCGGCATGAGTTTTTGCGAGACTGCCTTGTCGGCGCCTTGCGCGGCAACGGCGGTGACATGCGCAGCCAGGCGGCGCGGCGAGGCAAACGAGGTCAGCACCGAGTCCGCAGCCGCCAGGCCCTGGGCCTTGAGCTGCTCGAACAACACGCCGGCAAACGCATCACCGAGTTTCTTGAGCGCCTTGGGCGGCAGCTCTTCCACAAACAGTTCGACCAGAAGGTTCTTTGTTGTCATTTTTTAAGCAGCCTTCTTCGTCATCTGTTCTACCCACTCGCGCGGCGCCATCGGGAAGCCCAGGCGCTCTCTGGATTCGTAATAACTTTGCGCCACAGCGCGCGCCAGGTTGCGGATGCGGCCGATGTAGGCAGCACGTTCGGTCACGCTGATCGCGCCGCGCGCGTCCAGCAGGTTAAAGCTGTGCGCGGCTTTGAGCACCTGCTCGTAGGCGGGCAGGGCCAGTTGTACTTCGATCAGGTGTTTGGCCTGTTTTTCGTAGGCGGTGAAGGCCGTGAACAGGAAGTCCGCGTCGCTGTGCTCGAAGTTGTAGGCCGACTGTTCCTTTTCATTTTGCAGATAGACGTCGCCGTAGCTGAGGCTATCTGTCCACTTCAAGTTGTAGACGTTGTCCACACCCTGCAAATACATGGCCAGGCGCTCCAGCCCGTAGGTGATCTCACCAGTGATCGGTTTGCAATCGATGCCGCCGACCTGCTGGAAGTAGGTGAACTGCGTGACCTCCATGCCGTTGAGCCAGACTTCCCAGCCCAGGCCCCAGGCGCCCAGCGTCGGGT
>JAZKIE010000266.1:0-6732 GCA_040385025.1 Pseudomonadota bacterium
GCCTTGCCCTGGGCACGAATCCATCACTTTCATCTTGTTCCGCTACTTCCGGGTTGCAGTACTGGTTTTCTCAAAATGAAACAGTTTTGTCCGATAGCTGTTGTTTGGGTAAAAACTAAGCCTACTTATCTTCTCCTATCGTTTTCCCTTAAGAGAACGCTTGATTGAGGTGCCGTCATTGCTCTGTAAGTAGGAGTGACGTAAAGTAGGCATGCAAATCATTTCATAGCAAGCTTCCTTGGAGACAAACATGCAGGACAGCCAGCCAAAACCCTCGCGCCGGGGTTTCTTTTTCGGCGCCGCCGCCACCGGTGCGGCCGCAGCAGCGGTGGTCGCGCTCCCGCGCATGCAGGTTCAGGAAGCGTCAGTTCCAGAGCCCAAGCCAGCCCCTGAAAAAGGCGGCGGTTACAGCTTGTCGGAACACGTCAAGCACTACTACCGCACCACCCGTATCTAGTCTCAAGCCCATCCCGGTTTCATTCTCACGGAGAGCTTCATGCTGCTCACGAAAAAATCCAACGGTATTCACGGCGATCAGGCGCAGCGCGCAGGGTCCGCACGTTTTGTTCAAAGCCTCACGCGTGGCCTGTCCAATGCGTTGCCCACCATGGACCGCCGCGCCTTCCTGCGCCGCTCCGGCCTGGGGGTGGGCGTCGGTCTGGCCGCCACGCAGTTGACACTCGTCAAAAAAGCCAAAGCCGCGACGCCTGGCGCCGGTGACGGCACCGGGAAAATCGAGGTCAAGCGCACGGTCTGCACGCATTGCTCGGTTGGCTGTGCGGTCGATGCGGTGGTCGAAAACGGCGTCTGGGTCCGTCAGGAGCCGGTGTTTGACTCACCGATCAATCTCGGCGCGCATTGCGCCAAGGGTGCGGCCTTGCGCGAGCACGGCCATGGCGAGTACCGCCTGCGCTACCCGATGAAGCTGGTCAATGGCAAGTACGAACGCATCAGCTGGGACACCGCACTCAATGAGATCACGGCCCGCATGCAGGAATTGCGCAAGACCAGCGGCCCGGACTCGGTGTACTGGGTGGGTTCGTCCAAGCACAACAACGAGCAGGCGTATTTGATGCGCAAGTTTGTCAGCTTCTGGGGCAGCAACAACTGCGACCACCAGGCGCGCATCTGCCACTCGACGACCGTGGCCGGGGTTGCCAACACCTGGGGCTACGGCGCCATGACCAATTCGTACAACGACATGCAAAACAGCAAGGTCGCCCTGTACATCGGCTCCAACGCCGCCGAGGCGCATCCGGTCAGCCTGCTGCACATGCTGCATGCCAAGGAGACCGGCTGCAAGATGATTGTGGTGGACCCCCGCTTCACCCGCACGGCTGCCAAGGCGGATGACTACATCCGCATCCGCTCGGGTTCGGACATCCCCTTCCTGTTCGGCATGCTGTATCACATCTTCAAGAACGGCTGGGAAGACACCAAGTACATCAACGACCGCGTCTATGGCATGGACAAGGTCAAGGAAGACGTCCTTGCCAAGTGGACGCCCGATAAGGTGGAAGAGGCTTGCGGTGTGCCCGAGGCACAGGTCTACAAGGCTGCAGAAATGATGGCCAAAAACCGGCCATCCACCATCGTCTGGTGCATGGGCCAGACCCAGCACACGATTGGCAACGCCATGGTGCGCGCATCGTGCATCCTGCAGCTCGCCTTGGGCAACGTCGGCGTTTCCGGCGGCGGCACCAATATTTTCCGTGGCCACGACAACGTGCAGGGCGCGACCGACGTCGGCCCCAATCCCGATTCCTTGCCTGGTTATTACGGGCTGGCTGAGGGCTCGTGGAAACACTTCGCCAAAACCTGGGGCGTGGACTTCGACTGGATCAAGGGCCGCTACGCCTCACCGGCCATGATGGGCAAACCCGGCATCACGGTGTCGCGCTGGATTGACGGCGTGATGGAGAAAAACGAATTCATCGACCAGGAATCCAACCTGCGTGGTGTGGTGTTCTGGGGCCATGCGCCCAACTCCCAGACCCGGGGTCTGGAGATGAAGCGCGCCATGGACAAGCTGGACCTGCTGGTCGTGATTGATCCTTACCCGTCCGCCACCGCAGCCATGGCCGCGATGCCTGGCAAGGCCGAAGACCTCAATGCCAACCGTGCGGTGTATCTCCTGCCGGCGGCCACGCAGTTTGAGACCAGTGGCTCGGTGACGGCTTCCAACCGCTCCATCCAGTGGCGCGAAAAAGTGATTGAGCCGCTGTGGGAAAGCCGCAGCGACCACATGATCATGCATCAGCTCGCCGAAAAACTCGGCTTTGCCAAGGAGCTGTCCAAAAACTACAAGATGCAAAAGGTCAAGGGCCTGGACGAGCCGGTGCCAGAAGACATCCTGCGCGAGATCAACAAGACCTGCTGGACCATCGGCTACACCGGCCAGAGCCCTGAGCGCTTGAAGGCGCACATGCGCAACATGCATCTTTTCGACGTCAAGACCCTCAAGTCCAAAGGCGGCAAGGACAAGGAAACCGGTTACGACACCACAGGTGACTATTTCGGTCTGCCATGGCCCTGTTACGGCACGCCGGAGATGAAACACCCCGGTTCGCCCAACCTCTACGACACCTCGAAACACGTGATGGACGGCGGCGGTAACTTCCGTGCCAACTTTGGCGTGGAGCGCGAGGGCAAGAACCTGCTGGCGGAAGACGGCTCTCACTCCAAGGGTGCCGACATCCAGACCGGCTATCCGGAGCTTGACCATTTGCTGCTCAAAAAGCTCGGCTGGTGGGACGAGTTGACCGAGCCGGAAAAGGCGGCGGCAGAAGGCAAGAACTGGAAGACCGACCCGTCGGGCGGCATGATCCGCGTGTTCATGAAGGGCCACGGCTGCCATCCTTTTGGCAACGCCAAGGCGCGCGCGCTGGTCTGGAATTTCCCCGACGCGATTCCGCAGCACCGCGAGCCTTTGTATGGCAACCGTCCTGACCTGATGGCCAAATACCCGACCCACGACGACAAGAAAGCCTTCTGGCGCCTGCCGACGCTGTACAAGACCATCCAGCAGAAAAACATTGCTGACAAGGTGCATGAAAAGTACCCGCTGATCATGACCTCGGGCCGGTTGGTCGAGTACGAGGGCGGCGGCGAGGAAACCCGCTCCAACCCCTGGCTGGCCGAGCTGCAGCAGGAGATGTTCATCGAGATCAATCCCAAGGTGGCTGCAGACAAGGGCATTCGCAATGGCGAGCGCGCATGGGTCAGCACCCCGACCGGGGCGCGCATCAATGTGCAGGCGATGGTGACGGAGCGTGTCGGTCCGGACACGGTTTTCATGCCTTTCCACTTCTCCGGCCGCTGGCAGGGTGCCGACATGCTGGCTTATTACCCGAACGGGGCGGCGCCGGTGGTGCGCGGGGAAGCCATCAACACAGCGACAACCTACGGCTATGACAGCGTGACGATGATGCAAGAGACCAAGACAACCGTATGTAATGTGGAGAGGGCATAACCATGGCACGCATGAAATTTGTTTGTGATGCAGAGCGTTGCATTGAATGCAACGGTTGCGTCACCGCCTGCAAAAACGAAAACGAAGTGCCCTGGGGCGTCAATCGCCGCCGCGTGGTCACCCTCAACGACGGTGTGCCGGGTGAAAAATCGATCTCCGTGGCCTGCATGCATTGCAGCGATGCACCCTGCATGGCGGTGTGCCCGGTCAACTGCTTTTACCGCACTGAAGAGGGCGTGGTCTTGCATGACAAGGATGTCTGCATCGGCTGTGGCTATTGCTCGTATGCCTGCCCGTTTGGTGCACCGCAGTTTCCGTCGCAAGGCACTTTTGGTGTACGCGGCAAGATGGACAAGTGCACCTTCTGCGCCGGCGGTCCCGAGGTCAATGGCAGCCAGGCCGAGTTTGAAAAGTATGGCCGCAACCGGCTTGCTGAAGGCAAACTGCCGGCCTGCGCCGAGCAGTGTTCAACCAAGGCCCTGATCGCCGGTGACGGCGATGTGGTCGCCGACATCTTCCGCAACCGTGTGGTGCAGCGCGGCAAAGGCGCCGAAGTCTGGGGCTGGGGCACAGCCTACGGTGCCAAGCAGGCGGGCCAACCACCCGTCAATGGAGCCAAATCATGATGCGCCTTGTACTGATCACCGCTGCGGCGCTGGGGCTGGCTGCCTGTGGCGACAAGCCCCAGACCTCTGCTGGCGTTAAAAGCGATGTCCCGGCATTTCAAAGCGTCACCGGCCCTGGCAATGCCTACAACGCGCCGGGCTGGAAGGCCGGCGACAAGGCCGCCTGGGAGCAGCAGCTCAAGACCCGCCTGCAAAGCGGGCAAAACGAATACAACCGCGTGAAGTAAGGGAGTTCTCATGCAACGCCCATCGCGAGTCCTGGCCGCTCTGGTTTTCATCGCCTTCGGTTGGTCGGCTGCCGTTTCGGCGCAGACGACGGCAGCTCCGGCAGCCGCAGCAGTGGCGCCCGCGCCTGCCGCTGCGACGGGCGGCATCCAGAGCCAGAATATTTTTCAGGTCAAGCCGGACGCCAGCGCCGACCCGAATTACGCCAGCCAGACCAATGGCGAACGCGCCAAGGTCCAGCCGGGCAACAACGCGCCCATGTGGCGGCAGGTGGGTGCCGGTGTCACCGGGGTCAGCAGCCTGCCCAAAAGCGAGGCCCCTGAAGCCGGCAACCTGATCCAGCCTTTTGTGCAGTACCCCGGTTCGCGCCTGACCAACGCGGGCGAGGCCTGGCGCCAGGTTCGCAACAACTGGATCATTCCCTATGGGGGTTCCCTGTTCCTGATTGTGGTGCTGGCCATCGCGATTTTTTACTTCACCAGGGGCAGCATCAAAAATCATGGTGCCGACACCGGCCGCAAGATAGAGCGGTTTACACCGTTTGAACGCGCGGCGCACTGGTCCAATGCCATCGCTTTCTGCGTCCTGGCGATTTCCGGCCTGGTCATGGCTTTCGGCAAGTTCTTCCTGTTGCCTGTGATGGGCAGCACACTGTTCGGGTGGCTGACCTATGTGCTTAAAACAGCGCACAATTTTGCCGGCCCGCTGTTTGCGGTGTCGCTGGTGATTGTGTTTTTCACTTTCCTGCGCGACAACTGGCCGCAAAAAGGCGATCTTCAGTGGCTGGCCAAGGGCGGCGGCCTGATCTCCGGCGACGAGCCTGCCTCCAACCGCTTCAACGCGGGCGAAAAGCTGATTTTCTGGGGTGGCGTGTTTTTCCTCGGCATCATTGTGGTGGCCTCGGGTCTGGTGCTCGACAAGCTGCTGCCGGGCCTGATTTACGAGCGCGGAACCATGCAGGTTGCGCACATGGTGCATGCGGTCGCTACGGTGCTGATGATGTGCATGTTCCTTGGTCACATCTATCTGGGCACGATCGGCATGCAGGGCGCCTACAAGGCCATGCGCACTGGTTATGTGGACGAAGCCTGGGCCAAGGACCATCATGAATATTGGTATGACGACGTGAAGGCCGGCAAGATCCCCGCGCAGCGCAGCGAGCCCGCACCCCCCGGTCAAACCGCCCAGGCTTAAGGAGACAATTCCATGAAGAACATGAAAAAATTCCTGATCACTGCTTGCCTCGCAGGCCTGCCCCTGCTGTCTCTGGCCAAATTACCTCCCCTGAGCGACGAAGCCAAGGCCAAAGCGGCCGAGGCTGCGGCCAAGGCAGCGTGGACCGGCAAGGTGGACGGCTACCTGTTGTGCAAGTCGCTGGACAAGGTTGCTGCCAGTTATTACAAGACCGCCAAAGCTGCCGGCAAGGAAACCAAGCCACCTGTAGCAACCCCCCCCTGTGCTGACCCCGGCGCATTTGCGTACAAGGCGCCTGAACCGGTCAAACCGATTGAAGCCGCAGGCGCACATTCCCCCGCTGCTACGGCAGTGAGCCCTCCCAGCACCAAGCAGCCTGATGCGGTGATTAATCCGGCGAAAAAATCCTGAACCCTGTCTTTTCGCAAAGGGCCGGCCCGCGAGGTGTCGGCCCTTTTTGCGTTAGGCTTCCCAAATGCCATTGCCTCACCTGACACAAGCCCGCGCGCCGCTGACCTGCGAAATCGACACCGTCAACGAATACGGTGAACCGCAGAAGGTATCGATTCCTGCGGAGCGCGCACTGACGGTTTACGTCGACAAGCGCGAGCTGGTGACCTTGATGACTCTGGGTGCGCACCCAGAGTTGCTGGTGCTTGGTTACCTGCGTAACCAGCGTCTGGTCAGGCAGGTGGGCGACATCGAGTCCATCACGGTGGACTGGGATGTGGGCGCGGCTGCCGTCAAGACGCGGCACGGCATCGCCGACATCGAGGAAAAAACCGCCAAACGCGTGGTCACCACCGGCTGCGGTCAGGGCAGCGTGTTTGGCGGACTGATGGACGAGGTTGACCAGATTGTTCTGCCTGCCGATGCCCGGATCACGCAAGGACAGCTTTACGGCCTGGTCAACAGCATCCGGCTCAAGGAGACCACCTACAAGTCGGCCGGTTCGGTGCATGCCTGCGCGCTGTTTGCCATGACGGCCGATGACCCCGAAATGTTGCTGTTTGTTGAAGACGTGGGCCGCCACAACGCCATCGACACCATCGCGGGCTGGCAATGGATGCAAAGCGAAAAGTTGACGGATGTTGCGAACAATGTTTTCTACACCACCGGCCGCCTGACCAGCGAGATGGTCATCAAGTCGGCGCAGATGGGCGTGCCGATTGTGGTCTCGCGCAGCGGCATCACGCAGATGGGCCATCAGGTCGC
>JAZKIE010000266.1:6832-9657 GCA_040385025.1 Pseudomonadota bacterium
CGCTGTTGCGGCTGGACATCGCCGGCCCCGCGCGTTTTGACGTGCAGGCCTGGCTGTCCAGCTGGTGGTCCACCGGCCTGGGTGTGGCGTTGGCCTGGTGGGCATTTCCCAAGATGTCGGGTGTCGCCGACCCGGCAGGCAGCAGGCCCGGGCGACCCAGCGGTATTGCGGCTTTTTTTGTCCTCTGGCTGGCCGCTTCCCTGCCCAACCTGGTGCTGGGCCAGGCCGTGATCGGTGCGACGACCCAGGGTTGGGTCAGTGCTGCCGCGTTTGAGCAGGCCTGGTTTTACTGGGCGCTGTACGGCGTATTCACCGCCTGGTCGCTGGCCGTGACCTGGGTGCTGATTGCCCGCTTTGCCGGGCTGGGTTGGCGTGCCTTGGTGCTCATGCTGGCCATGCTGGCCGCGACCGGCCTGAATCTCTGGCAATTCGAGGCGCGTGCCTGGGTCAGCGACCCAGATCGCGCCGCCCAGGCCGAAGACACGCGCCCGCGGCTGCGCCTGTCGCAGGAAACCCTGGAAGCGCAGCAGGCCTTGTGGCAGCGTACCGTCGCCGCCATCAAGCCGGGTCGCCCAGGCGTGGCCAACGTCTATGGCCTGGTGTTTGCGCCCTACGCGGCGGAGGATGTTTTCCTGCGCGAGAGCACCCTGGTCAGCGGTGTTCTGGCCGAACGCTTTGACGCGGAGGGTCGCGTGATCCATTTGCTGAACCACGCCGGCACCGCTGCCACCCATCCGTGGGCGACGACGCTGAACCTGCAGCGCGCCATAACGGCCCTGGCCCAGCGCATGGACCGCGAGAACGATGTGCTGGTGGTCTACTTGACCTCACATGGCGCGCGCGACTTCAAGCTGGCCGCCTCGCACTGGCCGCTCGAAGTGCCGCCGCTGAGCCCGGCCGAATTGCGCGCTGCGCTGGACCAGGCCGGCATCCGCAACCGCGTGATCGCCGTGTCTGCCTGTTATTCCGGTGGCTGGGTCGATGTGCTGGCCGACGACAACTCGCTGATCATGACCGCGGCCGACGCTACCCACACCTCTTACGGTTGCGGCCAGTTGTCGGAACTGACTTTTTTCGGTCGCGCCGTCTTTGACGAGCAATTGCGCAAAACCCGCTCCTTTGAGCAGGCTTTTGCAGCTGCCGTTCCCCTGATCCGGCAGCGCGAAATCGACGCCGGCAAGGACGACGGTTTCTCCAATCCGCAAATCAGGGTCGGTGAGAGGATCAAGCCTGTGCTGCAGGCACTGGAGCACAGGCTGGAGCGGCGCTAGGGAAGCGCTGAATAAGTCCTTGCGGGGCTTGTTCGGCGCCTCCCTCAGCCTAATACTGGCGTAATTGATGGAGGTTACCGTCACGGTATGAACACATTGCCTCGCCGCCTTTCGCTTTTTACCTGCGCTCTGGCCTTGGCTGGCTGCAGCACGCCCACCGCCTTCGAGAACATGGGCAATCCGGAGCTCCAGCCTTCTCAAAGCCCGATGAAAGTCTGGTGGCGTTTTGTCACCGAGGCCAAAGAGGGCACGGTGCCCGTCGATCCGGTGCCGCTGCGCTTGCTGGACCGCGCCACGCTGGATGCGCTGGACGCCACTGCCAACCATGTGATCCGGCTGGGCCACTCCTCGCACCTGCTCAAGCTGCGCGGCCAGTACTGGCTGATTGACCCGGTCTTCAGCGAGCGCGCTTCGCCTGTCCAGTGGGCCGGCCCGAAACGCTTTCATCCTTCGCCGATCGCCCTGGCGGACCTGCCGCCCATCGAAGGCCTGATCCTCTCGCACGACCACTACGACCACCTGGACCGGGCCACCATCGAGGCGCTGGCCCTGAAAGTCAAGCGCTACTTTGTGCCGACCGGCGTGGGCGCGCGGCTGCAGGGCATGAAGGTTCCGGCTGAGCGCATCCAGGAGTTTGGCTGGTGGCAGTCCGGCACGCATGCAGGGGTGCAGCTCACCGCCACGCCGTCCCAGCATTTTTCCGGGCGCAGCCTGAACGACCGAAACAGCACCCTGTGGGCTTCCTGGGTCATCCAGAGCGGTGATCAGCAGATTTTCTACAGCGGCGATTCCGGCTATTTCCCCGGCTTCCGGCAAATTGGCGAGCGTTTCCCCAACATCGCCCTCGCCTTGATGGAAAACGGCGCTTACGACAAGGACTGGCCCACCGTGCACATGACGCCAGAGGAAAGCATCCGCGCTTTCCAGGATTTGCGCGCAAAAACCCTGTACAGCGTGCACAACAGCACGTTTGACCTGGCCTTCCATCCCTGGCGCGAGCCCATGGACAGGCTGGCCGAACTGGCGGCCAGGCAAGGGATTGACCTGGCCACCCCGGTCATTGGGGAGGTGCTGACCGTTGGAAAACCCCGCAGCAACGAGTTGTGGTGGAACAAGCTGCGCTGAGCAGCAGGCACTGCACCGGGCCGCTCTCCACAGATCCCGTCCTCCAGTAAGGGGTGTGGACTTTGCGTTAAGGTCAGCCCCCATGAACCCACTTTTTCTCAAACTCGGCTGGCGCACCCTGCTGCGCGACCTGCGCGCCGGTGAGTTGCGCCTGCTGATCGTGGCCGTCACGCTTGCGGTGGCGGCGCTCACTGCCGTCGGTTTTTTTGCCGATCGTCTCAAGGGCGGCCTGCAGCGCGATGCACGTCAGTTGCTCGGTGGAGATGCCGTGCTGCGCAGCGACGGCGTGACGCCCGAGGTGTTTATCGCCAAGGCGCGCAGCCTGGGCCTGCAGGCGATTGCCACCGTGACCTTTCCGACCATGGGCCGTGCGCTGGAGGCCGACGGCGGCGCCAGCAAGCTGGTGGCTTTCAAGGCCGTGCCCGAAGG